>NZ_JBJJMO010000046.1:0-40755 GCF_046231935.1 Pseudomonas sp. KCJK9111
GCCGGTACCGTGCCGAGCTCGATTCGCGGTGCAGCGGGCAGCTGATCGTGACCATTGACGCTGTCGATCCCTGTTTGTGCGTCTACCCGCTCGATGAGTGGGAGCAAATTGAAGCCAAGTTGCGAGCCTTGCCATCGCTTCGTGAGGAAAACCGCCGCCTGCAGCGCTTGCTGATTGGTAACGCGGTCGACCTTGAGCTTGATGGCAGTGGTCGCTTCCTGGTGCCGCCCCGCTTGCGTGAGTACGCCCGGCTGGACAAGAAGGCGATGCTGGTGGGGCAACTGAACAAATTCCAGCTGTGGGATGAGGAAGCCTGGAACACGGTTTCGGCAGCCGACCTCGCAGCTATCCAACAACCGGGCGCCATGCCCGACGAATTGCGTGACCTGATCCTGTGACCATAGATAGCGGCTTCAACCACATTACCGTCCTGCTCGACGAAGCTGTCGAGGCACTGGCCTTGCGCGCCGACGGTTGCTATCTGGACGGCACCTTTGGCCGTGGCGGACACAGTCGGCTGATCCTCAGCAAGCTCGGCCCAGAAGGGCGGCTGTTGGGATTTGACAAAGACCCACAAGCGATTGCCACAGGGCAAGCGCTGGCGGCCGAAGACGGCCGCTTTGTCATTGTGCAGCGCAGCTTTGCCGAGCTGGGTGCAGAAGTGGCCGAGCGCGGCCTGCACGGTAAGGTGAGCGGGATACTGATGGACCTGGGCGTGTCTTCACCACAGCTTGACGACCCGGAGCGTGGCTTCAGCTTCCTCAATGACGGGCCGCTGGACATGCGCATGAACCCCGACCAGGGCATCAGCGCCGCCGAATTCATTGCCACCGCGCCGGTCGAGGAAATCGCCCGCGTATTCAAGGAGTATGGCGAGGAGCGCTTTGCCGGCCGTATGGCCCGTGCAGTCGTCGAGCGCCGTGAAAAGCAGCCGTTCACCCGTACAGGCGACCTTGCCGAGGTTCTCAAGGTGGCCAACCCTGCATGGGAAAAGGGCAAGAACCCAGCCACCCGCGCGTTCCAGGGCCTGCGTATCCATGTCAACAACGAACTCGGCGACCTGGAAACCGGCCTGCAAGCGGCCATCGACGCACTGGAGGTTGGCGGTCGCCTGGCCGTGATCAGCTTCCACTCGCTCGAAGACCGCATCGTCAAGCTGTTCATGCGCAAACTGGCCAAGGGCGAAGCTGACAACCTGCCGCGCAACCTGCCCGTGCAGCACAAGGTGTTCGAACCCACGATCAAGCTGATCGGTAAAGCCCAGTTCGCCTCCGATGCAGAGCTCAAGGCCAACCCCCGCTCACGCAGTGCAGTGATGCGTGTTGCGGAGAAATTGCGGTGAGCAAGTTGTTCGCCAAACCTCTGCCTGGCGGCAGCTTCCTCATGCTCATGCTGTTCGTCGGCGTGCTGGGCTCGGCCATTGCCGTGTCGTACAGCGCGCACTGGAACCGGCAATTGCTCAATACCCTGTACGGGGAGCTCAACGAGCGGGACAAGGCCCAGGCTGAATGGGGCCGGTTGATCCTGGAGCAAAGCACTTGGACAGCGGCCAGTCGCATCGAAAACCTGGCTACCGAGCAGCTCAAGATGCGCGTGCCAGCCGCTGACGAAGTGCGGATGGTGGCGCCATGATGAAGCTCGAAGGCGCACTCTACCCCTGGCGGTTCCGTGTAGTCGTCGGCCTGCTGGCGCTGATGGTTGGTGCCATTTGCTGGCGCATCATCGACCTGCAGGTCGTCGACCGCGATTTCCTCAAGGGGCAGGGTGATGCACGCAGCCTGCGCCACATTCCCATCCCTGCGCACCGTGGCTTGATCACTGACCGCAACGGTGAGCCGCTGGCGGTCAGCACGCCGGTCACCACGCTGTGGGCCAACCCCAAGGAAATGCAGGCTTCGCGCGACCGCTGGCCGCAGTTGGCAACTGCTCTGGGGCAAAACCCCCAGCAGCTCACCGAGCGCCTGACCCAGCAAGCCAACAAGGAGTTCATCTACCTGGTCCGCGGCCTGACCCCGGAGCAGGGGCAGCATGTGCTGGACCTGAAGGTACCAGGCGTCTATGGGCTGGAAGAGTTCCGCCGCTTCTACCCTGCCGGCGACGTGACCGCCCACATGGTCGGCTTTACCGACCTGGACGATCACGGTCGCGAGGGCGTCGAGCTGGCCTATGACGAGTGGCTGGCCGGTGTACCGGGCAAGCGGCAGGTGATCAAGGACCGGCGCGGCCGCCTGATCAAGGACATCCAGGTCACCAAGAACGCCAAGGCAGGGAAGACCTTGGCGTTGTCGATTGACCTGCGCCTTCAATACCTGGCTACCCGCGAACTGCGCAACGCCATCGCCGAGCAGGACGCCAAGGCCGGCAGCCTGGTGATCATGGACGTCAAGACCGGTGAGGTTTTGGCGATGGTCAACCAGCCTACCTACAACCCCAACAACCGCCGCAGCATGTTCCCGGCGGCCATGCGCAACCGGGCCATCATCGACGTGTTCGAGCCTGGCTCCACGGTCAAGCCGATCTCGATGAGTGCCGCACTGGAAAGCGGCCGCTGGAAGCCTACCGACAAGGTCGAGGTTTACCCGGGCAGTCTGCAGATCGGTCGCTATACCATCAAGGACGTGTCCCGAAGCGAGGGTCCGATCCTCGACCTGACCGGCATTCTGATCAACTCCAGTAACGTGGGCATGAGCAAGATTGCCTTCGATATCGGCGGCGAAGCCATCTACCGGGTCATGTCCCAGGTCGGCCTGGGCCAGTACACCGGCCTGGGTTTCCCGGGCGAGCGCGTCGGCAACCTGCCCAACCACCGGGAGTGGCGCAAGGCCGAAACGGCCACGCTGTCGTACGGTTACGGCGTTTCGGTCACCGCTCTGCAGCTGGTGCACGCTTATGCAGCCTTGGCCAACGACGGCAAGATGGTGCCGTTGTCGATCCTCAAGGTGGACAAGGCGCCCGAAGCCGTCCAGGCGATTCCCAAGGAAACCGCAGAAACCGTGCAGGGCATGCTCCAGCAAGTGATCGAGGCGCCGCGCGGCGTGTTCCGTGCCCAGGTGCCGTTCTACCACGTGGCCGGCAAGTCCGGTACCGCGCGTAAAGCCACGGTGGGTTCCAAGGGCTACACCGAAAATGCCTATCGCTCGCTGTTCGCAGGCTTCGGCCCGATGAGCGACCCGCGCTATGCGATCGTCGTGGTAATCGACGAACCCGGCAAAGGCGGCTACTTCGGCGGTCTGGTATCGGCACCTGTGTTCAGCAAGGTCATGTCCGGCACCCTTCGGCTGATGAACGTGCCGCCAGACAACCTGCCGCCACCTGCGCCGGCAGCGCCGGCAAGCCAATCGCAAGTCAATGCAGCAGCCGCCAACGGAGGGCGTGGATAATGACAATGCCATTGAGCAAGCTCTTCGCCCATGCCAGCCGCGACCCGCTGATTCGTGAACTGACCCTCGATAGCCGCAACGTGCGCCCAGGCGACCTTTTCCTGGCAGTGCCTGGGGCCAAGGTCGATGGCCGCGAGCATATCGCCGACGCGCTGGCCCGTGGCGCTGCCGCCGTGGCTTACGAGGAACAGGGCGCCACGGTGCTGCCGCTGACCGATGTACCGCTGATTCCAGTCAAGGGCCTGATCGCCCAGCTGTCGGACATCGCCGGGCGCTTCTATGGCGAGCCCAGCCGCCAATTGAACCTGGTAGGCGTGACCGGCACCAACGGCAAGACCAGCGTCACCCAACTGGTGGCACAGGCGCTCGACCTGTTGGGCCAGCGTTGCGGCCTGGTGGGTACCCTGGGGACGGGTTTCTACGGCGAGCTGAAAAGCGGTCGACTGACCACGCCTGACCCGATCGCCGTGCAGTCGACCCTGTACGACTTGAAAAAACAAGGCGCCAAGGCCGTGGCCATGGAAGTGTCCTCCCATGCCCTGGAACAGGGGCGTGTAGCGGCCTTGGCGTTCGACATCGCGGTGATGACCAACCTGTCCCGTGACCACCTCGACTACCACGGCAGCATGCAGGCCTACGAAGCGGCCAAGGCCAAGCTGTTTGCCTGGCCAAGCCTGCGTTGCCAAGTGGTCAATCTGGACGACGACTTCGGTCGCCGCCTGGCTGACGCCTACGCTCACAAGCCGATGGCCGAGCGTATCGATACCCGGTTGATCACCTACAGCCTGGAGCACTCGGACGCCTCGCTGTACTGCCCCAAGGCCAAGTTCGACGACGATGGCGTCTGCGCCACCCTCGTCACCGCCCAGGGCGAGCGCACGTTGCGCACGCAGCTGCTGGGTCGCTTCAACCTGAGCAACGTATTGGCGGCCGTGGCGACCCTGCTGGCGTTGGACTACGCCCTGGACGAGATCCTCAAGGTCATGCCGCAGTTACACGGCCCTGTTGGCCGCATGCAACGCCTGGGCGGCGGCGACAAGCCCCTTGTGGTGGTCGATTACGCGCACACGCCCGATGCCCTGGAAAAAGTGCTCCAGGCCCTGCGCCCCCATGCCCACGGCCAACTGCTGTGCCTGTTCGGCTGTGGCGGCGACCGTGACCGGGGCAAGCGCCCGCTGATGGCAGAAGTGGCCGAACGTCTGGCCGACCGGGTGCTGGTGACCGACGACAACCCGCGGACCGAAGACCCAATGCGCATCTTTGACGATATTCGGCCCGGCTTTACGGCGCCGGTCGAGGTGGCGTTCGTGGCCGGTCGCGGTGAGGCCATCGCCCAGCTGATCGCCGGTGCCGCTGCCGACGACGTCATCGTGCTGGCCGGCAAGGGACACGAGGACTATCAGGAGATCAACGCGCAGCGCCATGCGTTTTCCGATTTGACCGAGGCCGAAAAGGCACTCGCAGCCTGGGAGGCCCCCAATGCTTGAGGCGATGACGCTTAGCCAGGTGAGCGCCACCTTGAAGGGTCGCCTGACCGGCGCCGATGCCCGCTTCGATGGCGTCAGCATCGACAGCCGCAGCGTCGCGCCGGGGCAGCTCTTCGTTGCCCTGGCCGGCCCGCGCTTTGACGGCCATGACTACCTGACTGACGTCAAGGCCAAGGGCGCCGTGGCGGCGCTGGTCGAACGCGAAGTGCAGGGCGTCGACCTGCCGCAATTGGTGGTCGCCGATTGCCGCCTGGCCCTTGGCCAGCTCGGTGCACTCAACCGGGCGGCCTTCGACAAGCCCGTTGTGGCCATTACCGGGTCCAGCGGCAAGACCACGGTCAAGGAAATGCTCGCCAGTGTCCTGCGCACGCGCGGCCTGGTGCATGCCACACGCGGCAACCTGAACAATGACCTGGGCGCGCCGCTGACCTTGTTGGAAATCGCCCCCGAGCACAGCGCCGCCGTCATCGAACTGGGCGCCTCGCGCATCGGCGAAATTCGCTACACCGTGGGTTTGACTCAGCCCCAAGTGGTCATCATCAACAATGCCGGCACCGCGCACGTGGGTGAATTCGGCGGCCCGGAGAAAATCGTCGAGGCCAAGGGCGAAATCCTCGAAGGACTGGGTGAGGGCGGTACCGCCATTCTCAACCTGGCCGACAAGGCCTTCGACACTTGGCGAACCCGTGCCGGCGATCACCGGATCGTGAGCTTTGCGCTCGACGATACCCGTGCCGACTTCCATGCCAGTGACATTGGCCGTGACCCCCGCGGCTGCCCGACCTTCACCCTGCACGGGGCAGGCGGGCAGGCGCAGGTGCAACTTAACGTGCTGGGCGTGCACAACGTCAGCAACGCCTTGGCCGCCGCCGCCGCCGCCCATGCCGTGGGCATCAGCCTGCAGGGCATTGCTGCCGGCCTGGCTGCGGTCCAGCCGGTCAAGGGCCGCACCGTGGCGCAGGTCACCCCGAGCGGCGCTCGCGTGATCGACGACAGTTACAACGCAAATCCCACCTCCATGTGTGCCGCCATTGATATACTCGCCGGCTTTTCCGGACGCACCGTCCTGGTGCTTGGAGAAATTGGCGAGCTGGGTCAGTGGGCGCAGGAAGGTCACCGTCAGGTGGGTGACTACGCCCGCGGCAAGGTCGACGCCTTGTATGCGGTGGGTGCCAACATGGCGCACGCCGTCGAGGCGTTCGGTACCCATGGCCACCATTACGCTACGCAGGCCGCGCTGATCGAAGCAGTCAGTGCCGAAAATGCCGGCGATACCACTATCTTGATCAAGGGCTCGCGCAGCGCTGCGATGGAAAATGTCGTGGCTGCACTGTGCGGTGCCAGCGGGGAGAAACATTAATGCTGCTGCTGTTGGCCGAGTATCTGCAACAGTTCCACAAAGGCTTCGCGGTCTTCCAGTACCTCTCCCTGCGCGGGATTCTCGGGGTGCTTACCGCGTTGTCGCTGGCGCTGTGGCTGGGGCCGTGGATGATCCGTACCCTGCAAATTCGCCAGATCGGCCAGGCCGTTCGCAATGACGGGCCGCAGTCGCACCTGTCCAAGTCCGGTACGCCGACCATGGGCGGGGCATTGATCCTGTCTGCCATTGCCGTCAGTACCTTGCTGTGGGCCGACCTGACCAACCGTTACGTCTGGGTGGTGCTGATCGTTACCCTGGCCTTCGGTGCCATCGGCTGGGTCGACGACTACCGCAAGGTCATCGAGAAGAACTCCCGCGGCCTGCCAAGTCGCTGGAAGTACTTCTGGCAGTCGGTGTTCGGCCTGGCTGCGGCCGTGTTCCTCTACAAGACGGCCCCGACCAGTGTCGAGACCACCCTGATACTGCCGTTCATCAAGGACGTTACCATCCCCCTGGGCATCGGTTTCGTGGTGCTGACTTATTTCGTCATCGTCGGCTCCAGCAACGCCGTGAACCTGACCGATGGCCTGGATGGCCTTGCCATCATGCCGACCGTGATGGTTGGCGGGGCGCTGGGCATCTTCTGCTACCTGTCAGGCAACGTGAAATTCGCCGAGTACCTGTTGATCCCGTACGTACCCGGCTCTGGTGAGCTGATCGTGTTCTGCGGCGCACTGATCGGTGCCGGCCTGGGCTTTCTGTGGTTCAACACCTACCCGGCACAAGTGTTCATGGGCGACGTGGGCGCTCTGGCGCTGGGCGCGGCGCTGGGCACCATTGCCGTGATCGTGCGCCAGGAGATCGTGCTGTTCATCATGGGCGGTGTGTTCGTGATGGAAACCCTGTCCGTGGTCATCCAGGTCGCTTCCTTCAAGCTGACCGGCAAGCGCGTGTTCCGCATGGCGCCGATTCACCACCACTTTGAACTCAAGGGCTGGCCAGAGCCACGCGTGATCGTCCGCTTCTGGATCATCACCGTGATCCTGGTGCTGATTGGCCTTGCCACCCTGAAACTGAGGTAGATGCGCGTGTCACTGATCGCTTCCGACCAATTCCGCATCGTTGTCGGCCTCGGCAAGAGCGGCATGTCCCTGGTTCGCTTCCTGGCGAGCCGGGGCATTGCCTTTGCGGTCGCCGATACCCGCGAGCAACCGCCGGAACTGGAAACCCTGCGCCGAGATTACCCGCAGGTGGAAGTACGCTGTGGCGAGCTTGACGTGGACTTCCTGTGCCGCGCCAGCGAGCTGTACGTCAGCCCAGGCTTGGCCTTGGCTACGCCGGCGCTGCAACAAGCCGCTGCCCGCGGGGTCAAGCTGTCCGGCGACATCGAGCTGTTTGCGCGCAACGCCAAGGCACCGATCATCGCCATCAGTGGATCGAATGCCAAAAGCACCGTCACCACCCTGGTCGGCGAAATGGCCGCCAGGGCGGGCAAGCGCGTAGCGGTTGGCGGCAACCTCGGCACCCCGGCCCTGGACCTGTTGGCCGATGACGTCGAGCTGTACGTGATGGAGCTGTCCAGCTTCCAGCTGGAAACCACCGACCAGCTCAATGCCGAAGTCGCCACGGTGCTGAACATCAGCGAAGACCACATGGACCGCTACAGTGGCCTGCCGGCCTACCACCTGGCCAAGCACCGCATTTTCCGGGGTGCGCGGCAGGTGGTGGTCAATTGCCAGGACGCGCTCAGCCGTCCCCTGCCGGTCGAAGGCCGCCCCTGCTGGACCTTTGGCCTGGGCGAGCCCGACTTCAAGGCCTTCGGCCTGCGCGAGGTGGACGGCGAGAAATACCTTGCCTTCGCGTTCCAGGCCCTGATGCCGGTGCGCGAACTCAAGGTGCGCGGTGCTCATAACCAAAGCAATGCGCTGGCCGCACTGGCCCTGGGCCATGCTGCAGGGCTGCCCTTCGAGCCGATGCTGCAGGCGCTGCGTGAATTCACGGGGCTCGCTCACCGCTGCCAGTGGGTACGTGAGCGCAACGGGGTGAACTGGTACGACGACTCCAAGGCCACCAACGTGGGCGCCGCACTGGCAGCCATCGAAGGCCTGGGTGCCGATACGCAAGGCAAGCTGGTGCTGATTGCCGGAGGCGACGGCAAGGGCGCCGATTTTGCCGCGCTGCGCGAACCGATCCGGCGCTATTGCCGCGCCGTCGTGTTGCTTGGCCGTGATGCTGAACGCCTGGTCCAGGCCCTCGGCGATGCTGCGCCGCTGGTGCGGGTAGCCTCCCTGGACGACGCTGTGCAGCGCTGCGCCGAACTGGCACAGCCCGGTGATGCCGTGCTGCTGTCGCCAGCCTGCGCCAGCCTCGACATGTTCAAGAACTTCGAAGAACGCGGGCGCCTGTTTGCCCAGGCAGCGGGAGCACTGGCATGATCTTCGGCATCCTCAAGCCTTATCCGTCGCCGCTGATCAGCGGCCGTGGCATCGACTTGGACTTCCCTCTGCTGGCCGGTTGCCTGGCGCTGCTGGGCCTGGGCCTGGTGATGATCACCTCCGCCTCCTCGGAAGTGGCCGCCGTCCAGTCCGGCAACCCGCTTTATCACATGTACCGGCACCTGGTTTACGTCTTCCTCGGGCTGGTTGCCTGTGGCGCGACCATGATGGTGCCGATCGCCACCTGGCAGCGCATGGGGTTCATGATGCTGCTCGGTGCCTTTGGCCTGCTGGTCATGGTGCTGGTGCCCGGCATCGGGCGCGAGGTCAACGGTTCGATGCGCTGGATCGGCTTCAGCTTCTTCAACGTCCAGCCTTCGGAAATCGCCAAGGTATTCGTGGTCATCTACCTTGCCGGCTACCTGGTACGCCGGCAGACCGAGGTACGCGAAAGCTGGATGGGCTTTTTCAAGCCGTTCATCGTGTTGCTGCCCATGGCCGGTTTGCTGCTGATGGAGCCTGACTTTGGCGCCACCGTGGTGATGATGGGGGCCGCGGCTGCCATGCTGTTCCTGGGTGGGGTGGGACTGTTCCGCTTCAGCCTGATGGTGGTGCTGGCGGTCGTGGCGGTGTTTGTGCTGGTGCAGGCGCAGCCCTATCGAATGGCGCGACTGATCACCTTCACCGACCCCTGGTCCGATCAGTTTGGCTCCGGCTACCAGTTGACCCAGGCCCTGATCGCATTCGGGCGGGGCGAGTGGCTGGGCGTGGGCCTGGGCAACAGCGTGCAGAAGCAGTTCTACCTGCCTGAAGCGCACACCGACTTCGTGTTCTCGGTGCTGGCCGAAGAGCTGGGTGTGGTTGGCTCGCTGGTCACCATCGCGCTATTCGTCTTCGTCACCATTCGCGCGCTTTACATCGGGCTGTGGGCCGAGAAAGCCAAACAGTTCTTCGCCGCGTACATGGCCTTTGGCCTGGCCTTCCTGTGGATTGGTCAGTTCCTGATCAACATTGGCGTGAACGTCGGCCTGCTGCCGACCAAGGGCCTGACCCTGCCGTTCCTCAGCTATGGCGGCAGCTCGCTGGTCATCTGCTGCGCGTGCGTAGGGCTGCTGCTGCGCATCGAATGGGAAAGCCGTACCCATCTGGGCAGCGAAGAACATGAATTCAGCGAGAGCGACTTTGCCGAGGAGCCTGCCCATGGCCGCTGAAGACAAGAACGTATTGATCATGGCCGGCGGAACCGGCGGTCACGTGTTCCCAGCGCTGGCTTGCGCGCGCGAGTTCCAGGCGCGTGGCTACACCGTGCACTGGCTGGGCACCCCGCGAGGGATCGAGAATGAACTGGTGCCCCAGGCCGGCCTTACCCTGCATCGGATTCAAGTCAGCGGCCTGCGTGGCAAGGGCAAGCTATCGCTGCTCAAGGCCCCTTTGACCCTGGTCAAGGCCGTGCTGCAGGCCCGGCGCATCATCCGCACGCTCAAGCCTGCCTGTGTGCTGGGCTTCGGCGGGTATGTCACAGGTCCCGGCGGCGTGGCGGCGCGCCTTTGCGGGGTGCCGCTGATCATTCATGAGCAAAATGCCCGCGCCGGCACCGCCAACCGCTCGCTGGTACCCCTGGCCGCACGGGTATGTGAAGCCTTCCCCGACACCTTCCCGGCCAGTGAAAAGCGCCGCACCACAGGCAATCCGGTGCGTGCCGAACTGTTCATGGATGCCGAGCGTCCTGCGCTTGGCCAGCGTCAAGCGCACCTGCTGGTGCTCGGCGGTAGCCTGGGCGCGGAACCCTTGAACACATTGTTGCCTAAAGCGCTGGCCGAAGTGCCCGAAGCCGTGCGGCCCCAGGTGTTCCACCAGGCTGGCAAGCAACATGCGTCGATCACCGCCGAGCGATACCGCCAAGCCGGTGTCCAGGCGCAGGTCGAGCCCTTCATCAAGGACATGGCCCAAGCCTATGGCTGGGCCGACCTGGTGGTGTGCCGTGCCGGGGCCCTGACCGTCAGCGAGCTGGCGGCAGCGGGCCTGCCCTCGATGCTGGTGCCCTTGCCCCATGCGATCGATGACCACCAGACCCATAACGCCCATTATCTGGCCCGCGAAGGCGCTGCCTTCCTGATGCCACAAGCGACAACTGGCGCAGCGCAGCTCGCTGAACGCCTGAACGAGGTGCTGATGCAACCCGAGAAACTGACTGTCATGGCCGGTACCGCAAGGCGCCTGGCCAAACCTGCTGCAACCAGCACCGTCGTCGATATCTGCCTGGAGGTGGCCCGTGGTTGAGAGCCAGAAAGCCATGCCCCAGCCCAAGATGGGCCGTATTCGTCGTATCCATTTCGTGGGTATCGGCGGTGTCGGCATGTGCGGTATCGCCGAGGTATTGCTGAACCTGGGCTACGAGGTATCCGGTTCGGACCTCAAGGCCTCGCCTGTGACCGAGCGCCTGGAGTCGTTCGGCGCGCAGATCTTCGTTGGCCATCGTGCAGAGAACGCTGCGACCGCTGACGTGCTGGTGGTGTCCAGCGCCATCAACCCGGCCAACCCTGAAGTGGCCACTGCCCTGGAACGTCGCATTCCCGTGGTGCCACGGGCAGAGATGCTGGCCGAACTCATGCGCTACCGCCATGGCGTGGCCGTGGCCGGCACCCACGGCAAGACCACCACCACCAGCCTGCTGGCCTCGGTATTCGCCGCCGGTGGGCTGGACCCCACGTTCGTCATTGGTGGCCGCTTGACTGCAGCGGGCACCAACGCCCAGCTAGGCACCAGCCGTTATCTGATTGCCGAAGCCGATGAAAGCGACGCCAGCTTCCTGCACCTGCAACCGATGGTCGCCGTGGTCACCAACATCGACGCCGACCACATGGCCACCTACGAAGGGGACTTCAACAAACTGAAGAAGACCTTCGTCGAGTTCCTGCACAACCTGCCGTTCTATGGCCTGGCCGTCATGTGCCTGGATGACCCGGTGGTGCGCGAGATCCTGCCCCAGGTCAAGCGCCCGACGGTCACCTACGGCTTCAGCGAAGAAGCCGATATCCGCGCCATCAATGTTCGTCAGCAAGGCATGCAGACGCATTTCACCGTCTTGCGCCGCGACTGTGAGCCGCTGGAGGTTTCGGTGAACATGCCGGGCAATCACAATGTGCTCAATGCACTGGCGACCATCGCCATCGCCACCGACGAAGGCATTCCCGACCAGGCCATTCTCCAGGGGCTCTCCGGGTTCCAGGGCGTGGGCCGTCGGTTCCAGGTGTACGGTGAGCTGCCCGTGGAGGGCGGCAGCGTGATGCTGGTGGACGATTACGGTCATCACCCCACTGAAGTGGCCGCCGTGATCAAGGCCGTGCGTGGCGGCTGGCCAAGCCGCCGGCTGGTGATCGTCTACCAGCCGCACCGCTACAGCCGCACCCGCGACCTGTACGACGACTTCGTCCAGGTGCTCGGTGATGCCAACGTGCTGCTGCTGATGGAAGTCTACCCGGCCGGCGAAGAGCCGATCCCGGGGGCCGACAGCCGCCAGCTGTGCCACAGCATTCGCCAGCGCGGCAAGCTGGACCCGATCTACATCGAGCGCGGCGCCGAGCTGGCGCCGCTGGTTCAGCCGTTGCTGCGTGCCGGCGACATCCTGATCTGCCAAGGTGCCGGCGATGTCGGCGGCCTGGCTCCGCAATTGATGAAAAGCCCGCTGTTTGCCGGCGCCGTGCAGGAGACGTCGAAATGACCAGCGCCTACGACACATTGCCCAGCACCCTGGACGTCAAGGCGTTCGGTCGCGTCGCCGTGCTCTATGGGGGCAAGAGCGCCGAGCGGGAAGTCTCGCTCAAGTCTGGCGCCGCCGTGATTGGCGCGCTCACCGACGCCGGCGTGGACGTCGTCGCCATCGACGTGGGCGATGACCTGCTTGCTCGTCTGCAAAGCGAAAAAATCGACCGTGCCTTCATCATCCTGCACGGCCGCGGTGGTGAAGACGGCAGCATGCAAGGGCTGCTCGAGTGCCTGGGCATTCCTTACACCGGCAGCGGCATCCTGGCTTCTGCCTTGGCGATGGACAAGCTGCGCACCAAGCAGGTGTGGCAGAGCCTGGGTATCCCCACCCCGCGGCACGCGGTGTTGGCCAGCGAAAGCGATTGTTTGCGTGCCAGTACGGAACTGGGCTTCCCGCTTATCGTCAAACCTGCCCATGAAGGCTCCAGCATCGGCATGGCCAAGGTGAACAGCGAGCAGGAACTGGTCGCCGCCTGGCAAGAGGCCGCCAAATACGATTCTCAGGTACTCGTGGAACAGTGGATTCACGGCCCGGAGTTCACCATTGCGGTGTTGCGCGGGCAGGTGCTGCCGCCGATTGCCCTGGGAACGCCCCACGTGTTCTACGACTACGACGCCAAATACATCGCCAACGATACCCAGTACCGCATTCCCTGTGGGCTCGATAGCGCCAAGGAGCAGGAACTGATCGATCTGACTGCCCGCGCCTGCGATGCCATTGGCATCGAAGGCTGGGGACGGCTGGACGTGATGCAGGACGAGCAGGGCCGGTTCTGGCTGCTCGAAGTAAACACCGCCCCAGGCATGACTGATCATAGCCTGGTGCCCATGGCGGCCCGCGCGGCCGGCTTGGACTTCCAGCAATTGGTGCTGGCGATCCTGGCCGACAGCGTGGCGACGCGAGGTTAATCATCATGCAGGGCGCAATGGTACGTCAGCAGCAACCCGTTACCGGCCGCAGCAAGCCGGTGCCGCGTGGTGCCAGCCGGCTGGTGGCCGACGAGCCCGTATCGGCGCGCCTGCCGCGTCCAAGCCTGGGCGGCCTCAAGCGCCTGCTGTGGCCGGTGCTGCTGGTAGCCGCAGGCTTCGGCGCCTACGAGGGGGCCATACGGCTCATGCCGTATGCCGACCGGCCGATCACCAAGATCGACGTGCAGGGCGACCTGACCTACATCAGCCAGCAGTCGGTGCAGCAGCGCATCGCACCCTACGTGGCCGCAAGCTTCTTCACCGTCGACCTGCCGGCGATGCGCAAGGAGCTTGAGCAGATGCCCTGGATCGCCCATGCAGAAGTGCGCCGGGTATGGCCGGATGAAGTGGTGATTCGCCTCGAGGAACAACTGCCGGTGGCGCGCTGGGGTGATGCCGCCTTGCTCAACAACCAGGGCCAGGCCTTCACGCCGCGCGAACTGGCCAACTACGAGCACCTGCCACAATTGGCCGGCCCCCAGCGAGCCCAGCAGCAGGTCATGCAGCAGTATCAGATATTGAGCCAGATGCTGCGCCCCTTAGGCTTCTCCATCGCGCGCCTGGAGCTGCGCGAACGAGGCAGCTGGTTCCTGACCACGGGCGCGAGCAGCGCAGCGCCCGGTATCGAGCTGCTGCTGGGGCGCGACCATCTGGTCGAGAAGATGCGCCGTTTCATTGCCATTTACGACAAGACGCTTAAAGAGCAGATCGCCAATATCGCCCGCATCGATCTGCGATATGCCAACGGGCTTGCCGTTGGCTGGCGGGAACCGATTGCACCGACGACGGCCCAACCCGCCGTTGCGAAGAATTAGAGAGAGGCAGGACCATGGCAAACGCGCATAGCGGCAAAATGATCGTCGGGCTGGACATCGGTACCTCCAAGGTAGTGGCCTTGGTAGGTGAGGTGGGCGAAGACGGCACGCTGGAAATCGTCGGGATCGGCACTCACCCGTCCCGCGGCCTGAAAAAAGGCGTGGTGGTGAACATCGAGTCCACCGTGCAATCGATCCAGCGCGCCGTCGAAGAAGCACAGCTGATGGCGGGTTGCCGCATCCACTCGGCCTTCGTGGGTGTCGCTGGTAATCACATCCGCAGCCTGAACTCCCATGGCATCGTCGCCATTCGCGATCGCGAAGTCAGCCTGGCCGACCTTGAGCGTGTGCTCGATGCGGCCCAGGCGGTGGCCATTCCGGCGGACCAGCGGGTGCTGCACACGCTGCCCCAGGACTATGTGATCGATAACCAGGAAGGGGTGCGCGAACCGCTCGGCATGTCGGGCGTGCGCCTGGAAGCCAAGGTTCATGTGGTGACCTGCGCCGTCAATGCCGCGCAGAACATCGAGAAGTGCGTACGCCGCTGCGGCCTTGAAATCGACGACATCATTCTCGAGCAACTGGCATCGGCCTATTCGGTACTGACCGACGACGAAAAAGAGCTGGGCGTGTGCCTGGTCGACATCGGCGGCGGCACCACCGACATCGCGATCTTCACCGAAGGCGCGATTCGCCACACCGCGGTCATCCCGATTGCCGGGGACCAGGTGACCAATGACATTGCCATGGCCCTGCGTACGCCCACACAGTATGCCGAGGAAATCAAGATTCGGTACGCCTGCGCCCTGGCCAAGCTGGCAGGTGCGGGTGAAACCATCAAGGTGCCAAGCGTTGGCGACCGTCCTCCGCGCGAACTGTCGCGTCAGGCGTTGGCCGAAGTGGTCGAGCCGCGTTATGACGAACTCTTCACCCTGATCCAGGCTGAACTTCGTCGCAGCGGTTACGAGGACCTGGTGCCCGCCGGCATCGTCCTGACCGGCGGCACCGCCAAGATGGAAGGCGCGGTCGAGCTGGCCGAGGAAATTTTCCACATGCCGGTACGCCTGGGCGTGCCGCACAGCGTGCGCGGCCTGAGCGACGTGGTACGCAACCCGATTTATTCCACCGGTGTGGGCTTGCTTACCTACGGGCTGCACAAGCAGACCGAAGACCTGCCCTTGACCGGCAACAGCAGCAGCAACAACAGCTATGGCGATGAACCGAAGGCCCCAGTGCTTGAGCGCTTCAAGCGGTGGGTACAAGGCAACTTCTAAGTTTCAAAGCAGTAGTGGTAGGCGCGACAACTAGAGAACTGTAAGGAGAGGGAAAATGTTCGAGCTCGTAGACAACGTCCCGCAAAGCCCGGTCATCAAGGTGATCGGCGTCGGTGGTGGTGGTGGTAACGCCGTCAATCACATGGTCAAGAGCAGCATCGAGGGCGTGGAGTTCATCTGCGCCAACACCGATGCCCAGGCGCTCAAGAACATTGGTGCGCGCACCATCCTGCAACTGGGCACTGGCGTGACCAAGGGCCTGGGTGCTGGCGCCAATCCGGAAGTCGGTCGTCAGGCCGCGCTGGAAGACCGTGAGCGCATTGCCGAAGTGCTGCAAGGCACCAACATGGTGTTCATCACCACAGGCATGGGCGGCGGTACCGGTACCGGTGCAGCGCCGATCATCGCCGAAGTGGCCAAGGAAATGGGCATCCTCACCGTTGCAGTGGTGACCCGTCCGTTCCCGTTCGAAGGTCGCAAACGCATGCAGATCGCCGATGAAGGCATCCGCATGCTGGCCGAAAGCGTCGACTCGCTGATCACCATCCCCAACGAGAAGCTGCTGACCATCCTGGGCAAGGACGCAAGCCTGCTGTCCGCGTTCGCCAAGGCCGATGACGTGTTGGCCGGAGCCGTTCGCGGTATCTCCGACATCATCAAGCGCCCAGGCATGATCAACGTCGACTTTGCCGACGTGCGTACCGTGATGGGTGAAATGGGCATGGCCATGATGGGTACTGGCTGCGCCAGCGGCCCGAACCGTGCTCGCGAGGCGACCGAGGCGGCGATCCGCAACCCGCTGCTCGAAGACGTCAACCTGCAGGGCGCCCGTGGCATCCTGGTCAACATCACCGCAGGTCCGGACCTGTCCCTGGGTGAGTACTCCGACGTGGGTAGCATCATCGAGGCGTTCGCCTCCGACCATGCCATGGTCAAGGTCGGTACCGTGATCGACCCGGACATGCGCGACGAGCTGCATGTTACCGTCGTGGCGACTGGTCTGGGTGCGCGCATCGAGAAGCCGGTCAAGGTGGTGGATAACACCCTGCAGACTGCCCAGCAGGTCTACGAGGCATCCAACCCTGCCCCTGCGCGTCAGGAGCAGCCAGCGGTCAACTACCGTGATCTGGAGCGCCCGACCGTCATGCGCAACCAGGCGCACGCGGGTGCGGCAGCTGCGGCCAAGCTGAACCCTCAGGATGACCTGGATTATCTCGATATTCCGGCCTTCCTGCGTCGTCAGGCTGATTAATGAAATTTATCAGGGCTATGAAGGTGATTGGTATTCATCAAAGGTTGGGTCTGGTATTATCGCCAGCCTTTGTTGATAACTGTTCGCAATTTGCGCTGAAGCGGCCAATGCCATGATTAAACAACGCACCCTGAAGAATACCATCCGTGCCACAGGTGTCGGCCTGCACTCTGGGGAGAAGGTCTACCTGACCCTCAAGCCTGCGCCTGTTGACACCGGCATCGTCTTCCGCCGCGCCGACCTCGACCCTGTGGTCGAGATCCCGGCGCGTGCGGCCAATGTCGGCGAGACAACCATGTCCACGACGCTGGTCAACGGTGACGTCAAGGTCGATACGGTCGAGCATCTGCTCTCCGCCATGGCGGGCCTGGGCATCGATAACGCCTACGTCGAGCTCTCCGCCTCGGAAGTACCGATCATGGATGGCAGCGCCGGACCTTTCGTATTCCTGATTCAGTCTGCCGGCCTGGAAGAACAGGACGCAGCCAAGAAGTTCATCCGCATCCTGCGTGAGGTGACAGTGCAAGAGGGCGACAAGCGCGCCACCTTCCTGCCTTTCGAAGGGTTCAAGGTGAGCTTCGAGATCGACTTCGATCACCCGGTGCTTCGCAACCGGACCCAGAGCGCAAGCGTCGACTTCTCCAGCACCTCGTTCGTGAAGGAAGTCAGCCGCGCCCGCACCTTTGGCTTCATGCGTGACATCGAATACCTGCGCAAGCACAACCTTGCGCTGGGCGGCAGTGTGGAAAACGCCATTGTGGTCGACGAGGAAGGCGTGTTGAACGAAGACGGTCTTCGCTACGAAGACGAGTTCGTCAAACACAAGATTCTCGATGCCATTGGCGACCTGTACCTGCTGGGCAACAGCCTGATTGGCGAGTTCAAGGGCTTCAAGTCCGGCCACGCGCTGAACAACCAGCTGTTGCGCAAGCTGATTGCCGAAACCGATGCCTGGGAAGTGGTCACTTTCGAAGATGCCAGCACGGCGCCGATCTCGTATATGCGTCCTGTCGCGGCTGTGTAAGCTCGAACACTCTCTAGTTCATTGAGGCCACCTTCGGGTGGCCTTTTTTATGGGCGGCTTCATGCAGCAATTGCCAGGACGTTAGTTGGTAGGGCGCCTGACCAAGCTTCGCAGTCCTTCTGCCTGCTGTCTTGGGCATCGTCTGGCCTGGCCTGCTCCGCACGCCAGAACTGGCGCTCAGTCTTTGGCCTGCGCATGCGCCGCCAGGCGCTCTAGTGCTGCCCGCAGTTTCGCGTCAGTGATGCCTTCGGCCGTCTGCAGCAGGCTCTGGGCTGCGCTGTTGGACAACTCGGCCGCATGCCCGCCGCGCTTGGCGGGCACCAGGGGTGGCTGCACCTTGAACAGAATACGCCTGAGGTTGCCGAACGCATCGGTTGCCTGCAATGCCGCCATCAGGCGCTTTTGCTGGTAACGCAGGCGCGTGGCCCAGTGCCCGTCGGTGACCACAAGCAGCAGGGTACCGTCGCGCCATGACGCCACGTGGCAGTGCTCGCGTGCAGCCGGTTGCAGCTGGCCTTCGACCAGACGTTGCAGGTGCTCCAGGCGCTCGGCCTGGTTGAGCAGCAGGCGCAGCGGGCGAACCTGGCGCAGTAGCGCCGATGGCGGCTGGGCGGGGGAGGGTTTGTAGGCCATGGGTGTACGCATGAGGTTACAAGTTGGGCAGTCTAACACTTCAGCGTCAGTCCCGATCACCTGGCGGTTGAGCCCACTGGCCAAGCGCAGGGCTCGACGTACAGGCCCCAGGCCCTGCAAGGTACCGCGCACAGGCGAGTGTTGAACGCTTTCATCTTTCCAGGTCTTGAACTCAGGGGAAATGCCCCTATCTAAGACACGCCCCTGTAAAAGCGCTGTGCCAGCATCGTGGAATCCACCACTTTCATCACCATCGTTTCCGGGTAGAATGCTCGTTCGCATGCGGCCTTAGGGCTGCACGGGCGACTCATGGGGCCGCCCTCCATCCCTACGTGTGGAAGATCCTGCCAATATGTTTGCGCCTTTGTTAAAGAAACTTTTTGGAAGCAAGAACGAGCGTGAAGTCAAACGCATGCTCAAGACGGTGAGTATCGTCAATGCCTTCGAAGAGAAGATGGTGGCCCTCTCCGACGAGCAGCTGCGTGGCAAGACTGCCGAGTTCAAGGAGCGTTTGGCCAAAGGCGAAACACTGGACCAACTCCTGCCCGAAGCCTTCGCCGTCGCCCGTGAGGCCGGCAAGCGCGTGATGGGCATGCGTCACTTCGACGTTCAGCTCATTGGCGGCATGACCCTGCACGAGGGCATGATCGCGGAGATGCGCACCGGTGAGGGCAAGACCCTGGTCGGTACCTTGGCCGTCTACCTCAATGCATTGTCCGGCAAGGGCGTGCACGTGGTCACCGTCAACGACTACCTTGCTCGTCGTGACGCCAACTGGATGCGCCCGCTGTACGAGTTCCTCGGCCTGTCGGTCGGTATCGTCTCAGCGTTCCAGCCGCCCGAAGAAAAGCGCGCAGCCTACGCTGCCGACATCACGTACGGCACCAACAACGAATTCGGCTTCGACTACCTGCGCGACAACATGGCGTTCAGCCAGGACGAGAAGTTCCAGCGTGAACTGAACTTCGCCGTGATCGACGAAGTGGACTCGATCCTCATCGACGAAGCACGTACGCCGTTGATCATTTCCGGCCAGGCCGAGGACAGCTCCAAGCTGTACATCGAGATCAACCGCCTGATCCCACGCCTGACCCAGCACATCGAGGAAGTCGAAGGCCAGGTCACCCAGGAAGGCCACTACACCATCGACGAGAAGACCCGCCAGGTCGAGCTCAACGAAGCCGGTCACCAGTTCATCGAGGAAATGCTCACCCAGGTCGGTCTGCTGGCCGAGGGCGAGAGCCTGTACTCGGCGCACAACCTGGGCCTGCTGACGCACGTCTATGCCGGTCTGCGCGCGCACAAGCTGTTCCATCGCAACGTCGAATACATCGTGCAGGACGGCCAGGTGCTGCTGATCGACGAGCACACCGGGCGTACCATGCCGGGTCGCCGTCTGTCCGAAGGCCTGCACCAGGCCATCGAGGCCAAGGAAAACCTCAACATCCAGGCCGAGAGCCAGACCCTGGCTTCCACCACGTTCCAGAACTACTTCCGTCTGTACTCGAAACTGTCGGGCATGACCGGCACCGCCGATACCGAGGCTTTCGAGTTCGCCCAGATCTACGCCCTGAACGTGATGGTCATTCCGCCGAACAAGCCCCTGGCGCGCAAGGACCACAACGACCTGGTGTACCTGACCGCCGAAGAGAAGTACGCCGCGATCATCGCCGACATCAAGGAAACCCTGAAGCAGGGTCGGCCGGTGCTGGTGGGTACGGCGACCATCGAAACCTCCGAGCACATGTCCAACCTGCTGCACAAGGAAGGCATCGAACACAAGGTACTGAACGCCAAGTACCACGAGAAGGAAGCCGAGATCATCGCCCAGGCCGGCGCGCCAGGCGCGCTGACCATTGCCACCAACATGGCCGGTCGTGGTACCGACATCCTGTTGGGCGGTAACTGGGAAGCTGAAGTGGCCGCACTGGAGAACCCCACGGACGAGCAGGTCGCGCACATCAAGGCCGACTGGCAGAAGCGTCACCAGCAGGTGATCGAGTCCGGTGGCCTGCACGTCATCGCCTCCGAGCGTCACGAATCGCGTCGTATCGACAACCAGCTGCGCGGTCGTTCCGGTCGCCAGGGTGACCCGGGTTCCAGCCGCTTCTACCTCTCGCTCGAAGACAGCCTGATGCGCATCTTCGCCTCTGACCGGGTGAAGAACTTCATGAAGGCGCTGGGCATGCAGTCGGGCGAAGCCATCGAACACCGCATGGTCACCAACGCCATCGAGAAGGCCCAGCGCAAGGTCGAAGGCCGCAACTTCGATATCCGCAAGCAGTTGCTCGAATACGACGACGTGGCCAACGAGCAGCGCAAGGTCATCTACCATATGCGCAACAGCCTGCTGGCCGCAGAGAACGTCGGCGACACCATTGCCGAATTCCGCAAGGAAGTGCTCGATGCCACCATCAGCCAGCACATCCCGCCGCAGTCGCTGCCTGAGCAGTGGGACGTGGCCGGCCTGGAAGCCTCGCTGTCCAGTGACTTTGCCATGAAGTTGCCGATCCAGCAGTGGCTCGACGAAGACGACCACCTCTACGAAGAAACCCTGCGCGAGAAACTGCTGCACGAAATCACCACGGCCTACACCGAGAAAGAGGACCAGGCCGGGATGGAAGCACTGCGCACCTTCGAGAAGCAGATCCTGCTGCGCGTGCTGGACGACCTGTGGAAGGACCACCTGTCGACCATGGACCACCTGCGTCATGGTATCCACCTGCGCGGCTACGCCCAGAAGAACCCGAAGCAGGAGTACAAGCGCGAGTCGTTCACCCTGTTCCAGGAGCTGCTCGAGTCGATCAAGCGCGACGCCATCCGTGTGCTCTCGCACGTTCAGGTTCGCCGTGAGGATCCTGCCGAGGAAGAAGCACGTCTGCGCCGCGACGCCGAAGAGCTGGCCAGCCGCATGCAGTTCGAGCACGCGCCAGCACCTGGTCTTGAAAGCGAGCAGTTGGCCGAGGAGGGTGCTGAGGTAGCCGTAGCCGCCGAGCCTGTGCGCAATGAGCAGAAACTGGGGCGCAACGAGCCGTGCTGGTGTGGTTCGGGCAAGAAGTTCAAGCACTGCCACGGCCAGATCGAGTGATCTGATCGCCGGGCCGTCACAAGGCGCACGGCGTCTTGTGGGCCGCTCAATGCCAAGGGGCTACTGCGCAGCTCATCGCCGGCACACCACTGCCGGACTGGGTTGCGCCGATTCAAGCCATACGGTGTGCCTGGTTCGGCCGGGCTTGCCAGAGATGGGCCGCACAGCGGCCCTTTTTTTCACCAAACGTATTTTCTAGGAGCGCTCCAATGGCTGTTGGTCTTGGTCCTTTGCCTACGCTGCACCCTGTCCCGGGTTTCGAACTCGGCATTGCCTCTGCCGGCATCAAGCGCCCGGGGCGCAAGGATGTGGTGGTCATGCGCTGCGCTGAGGGTTCGAGTGTGGCCGGTGTGTTCACCCTCAACGCCTTCTGCGCCGCCCCCGTGATCCTGGCCAAGCAGCGGGTACAGGGCACCGTGCGCTACCTGCTGACCAACACTGGCAATGCCAATGCCGGTACGGGCGCCCCCGGCCTGGAAGCTGCGCAGCGGACCTGCGCTAAACTCGCCGAGCTTGCCGGTGTGCCCGCCGAATCGGTTTTGCCGTTCTCCACCGGCGTGATTGGTGAGCCCCTGCCGGTCGAGAAGATCGAAGGCGCCTTGCAAGCTGCCCTGGATAACTTGTCGGAAAACAACTGGGCTGAAGCGGCCACAGGCATCATGACCACCGACACCTTGCCCAAGGGCGCGAGCCGTCAGTTCCAGCACGACGGCGTGACCGTGACCGTAACCGGTATCAGCAAGGGCGCGGGCATGATCCGCCCGAACATGGCAACCATGCTGGGCTACATCGCCACCGACGCCAAGGTCGCGCCAGGGGTACTCAAGGACTTGATGCTGGACGGGGCCAACAAATCGTTCAACCGCATCACCATCGACGGCGATACCTCGACCAACGACTGCTGCATGCTCATCGCCACCGGTCAGGCCGACCTGCCGGAAGTCACCCAGGCCAGCGGAGCCCTGTTCGAAGCCTTGAAAAAGGCAGTCTTCGAGGTTTGCATGGAGGTGGCCCAGGCCATTGTCCGTGACGGTGAAGGGGCGACCAAGTTCGTGACCGTGCAGGTCAACGGCGGTGGCAATCATCAGGAATGCCTGGACGTCGGCTATGCGGTGGCGCACTCGCCGCTGATCAAGACCGCACTGTTCGCCTCCGATCCGAACTGGGGCCGCATCCTTGCAGCGGTTGGGCGTGCCGGCGTGCCCGCGCTGGATGTGAGCCTGATCGATGTGTACCTGGATGAGGTGTGCATTGCCAGCCAGGGCGGCCGTAGCCCAAGCTACACCGAAGACCAGGGCGCCCGGGTGATGGCCCAGGAAGAAATCACCATCCGTATCGACCTTGGCCGTGGTCAGTGCAGTGAAACCATCTGGACCACCGACCTTTCTCACGAATACGTGAAGATCAACGCCGAGTACCGCACCTGATGCCGCCGGGGCCGTTCGCGGTCCCGATGTTTCAATGCCAAGGGAGCAGAACCATGAGCTTTATGCCAACCCCATCGTCCATGGTCGGCGTGACGGAGCGTGACCGATGAAACGGGTTCACGTCGTTGCAGCCGTGATTCGGGGCATGGACGGGCGGATACTCATCGCCCGTCGCGCCGACACCCAACACCAGGGCGGCCTCTGGGAGTTTCCGGGAGGCAAGGTGGAGCCAGGGGAAAGCGTCGAGGCCGCGCTGGCGCGTGAGCTCGACGAGGAGCTGGGCATCCAGGTAACCCGCTCGCGGCCTTTGATCAAGGTCAGTCACGATTACCCCGACAAACACGTACTGCTTGAGGTACGCGAGGTCGAGGCCTTCACCGGTGAGCCCCATGGCGCCGAGGGGCAACCGCTGGCCTGGGTCGCGCCGCGCGAGCTGCCGGACCATGCGTTTCCTGAGGCCAACAAGCCCATCGTCACCGCTGCCCGGCTGCCGGATCAGTACCTGATCACACCGGACGGCCTGGACGTGCCTGACATGCTCAAGGGGATCCAGAAGGCCGTGGCCAATGGCATCCGGCTGATCCAGTTGCGTGCACCGGACATGTACGACCCCAAGTATCGGGATGTGGCGGTGGATGCGGTGGGGTTATGCGCTGGCAAGGCCCAGCTGATGCTCAAGGGGCCGCTGGAATGGCTGGGCGACTTCCCGTCGGCAGGCTGGCACCTGACCGCGGCGCAGTTGCGCAAGTATGCCGACAAGGGCAGGCCGTTCCCGGTCCAGCGCTGGCTTGCCGCCTCCTGCCACAACGCCGAGGAGCTTGCCCTGGCCAAACAAATGGGGGTGGACTTCGTCACCCTGTCGCCGGTCCAGCCTACCGAAAGCCATCCACAGGCCGCGCCGCTTGGCTGGGAACACGCCCAGCGCCTGATTGCCGGGTTCGACCAGCCGGTGTACCTGCTCGGTGGCGTGGGGCCAGAGGCGCGCGAGCAAGCCTGGCTAGCCGGGGCGCAGGGCGTTGCGGGTATCAGGGCGTTCTGGCCGGCTCTTTGACGGCGGGCCAGTACGGCAAGCGCCAAGGCGTCAGCCCTGAGGTTTTTCGGCGGGCTGCCACAGCACTTCAGCGATCCCTTGCCGCCTGCCAATGATGCGGGCGGCAACGAACAGCAGGTCCGATAGGCGGTTGATGTACGCCAGGCCGACACCTTCCAGTGGCTCTACGGTATTGAGGTGCTGGCAGCGTCGCTCGGCGCTGCGTGCCAGGCTGCGGCACACGTGCGCCTGGGCGACCAGCGCCGACCCGCTGGGCAGGATGAAGTTCTTCAATGGGCCCAGTTCGTCGTTCCACACATCGATGGCCGCCTCCAGCCGCTCCACCTCTGCGGTGGTCAGGGCCTGGTAACTGGGCATGGCCAGCTCCCCACCCAGGTCGAACAGGCGGTGCTGACAGGGCGCCAGCACGCGGCTGACTTCGTCCAGACCTTGTTCATCCAGGCCAGCTAGCAACAAGCCAAGCTGGCTGTTGAGGCTGTCCACCTCACCGATGGCTTCGATGCGTGGATGATCCTTGGGCACTCGCCGGCCATCGCCCAGGCCGGTTTCCCCAGTGTCGCCAGTGCGGGTATAGATCTTGGACAAGCGGTAGCCCATGTCATTGCTCCGTGTTGACCGGCAGCGGCGGATGCGGCTGGCCGAGGGGCAGGCGCAGGGTGAAACAGGTCCCCTGCCCAGGTGTGGAATGCACCTCCATCTGCCCCTTGTGGTTATTGGTGATGATGAAGTACGACACCGAAAGCCCAAGGCCGGTGCCCTGGCCGATTTCCTTGGTCGTGAAGAAAGGCTCGAAGGTGCGCTTGCGCACGGCTTCGGGCATGCCCACGCCATTGTCCTCCACCTGGATTTCTGCCCAGGGTGGCGCAAGCCGTGTGCGCAGGATGATACGGCCTGGCTCGCAAGGTGCCGGGCGCTGGTGAATAGCCTGGGCGGCGTTCTTGAGCAGGTTGAGCAATACCTGCTCCAGTTCGTTGGCAGTACAGGGCACAGGCCCCAGCGCCGGGTCGAACTGGCGCACGATAGCCTGGCCCTTGAAGTCGAAACCGATGGCCAGGTCGAAGTCGTTGCCTGCTATGTCCACCGCCTGGTCGATCAGGGCAGGCAGGTCGCAGGGTGCCAGTTCGCGCGTGCTGCGGCGGCTGAAACTGAGCATGTGGGTGACGATCTTGGCGGCCCTGGCCCCTGCTTGCTGGATGCCATCGAGCAACTGGGGCACTTCGCGGCTTTGCAGGTAGCCGTTGACCGTGGCCAGGTCGATCCCCAACGCCTGGGCCTGCTCAAGATTGCGCGGCAGGTCGGGTGACAGGCGGCGCCGGATGTTCTGCACGTTGTGCAGGATGGCCCCGAGCGGGTTGTTGATTTCGTGGGCCATGCCGGCCGCCAGGCCTCCGACCGAGAGCATCTTTTCCGACTGCACCATCATCTCTTCGAGCGACAGGCGCTGGGTGATGTCATCGATCCGGATCACCACGCCCCGGCCTCCACCGCCGGTGAGCGGGTAGAAGGTCAATGCGTAATGCCGCGGCTCGTCATCCTTGTGCCAGGTAACACGGTCGATTTTTGCCACCCGGTGCCGCTCCACCGTGTCCTTCAACTGTGGCAAGAAGGGTTTGAGCGGCGCGAAGGCCATGAACACCGGCTGGTTGAGCGCCTCGTTGAGGGTCGTGCCGGATAACGCCGTTGCCTCTTGATTCCACTGGGTCACGTACAGCTGCTCATCCAGGGCGATCAGGGCCGACGGCATGGAGTCGATGATGCTGTTCAGGTAATTCTGAAAGCCTGTGAGCTTTTTCTCGATCTTGCTGCGCACCTGCACTTCGAGCTCGAGTTTGCGGTTGGTATGGCGCGTTTCCTCGGCCAACCCCTGGGCCTGGTCGTAGGCGCTCTGGAACTCGTCCCGGGCACGCTTGAGCTGGTGCTCCCGGGCTTCGATGCGCGAGAGCATGGTATTGAAGGCATTGGCCAGGCTACCGATCTCGTCGTCGTTGCCGCGTCGGGCCCGCAGCGCATAGCTCTCCTCACGGGTGACCTGGCGGCTGAGTTCTTCGAGCTGGTTGATCGGTTGAGTGATCAGGCGCTTGATCTGCCGGGCAATGAAGAGCCACAACAGCACGCTGAACACCAGAATGGCCAGGCTTGCACTGAGCGTCCCGGTATAGAAGGCCGTGGGCAGTTCGCTGCTGGCCACCAGCAGCAAGTGCGCCGGCGGGCTACCGGCCCGCGGCAGGCGAATCAGCTGCGTGCTGCGAAACTCCATGAATCGCCAGCCTTCTATGTTGCGAAAGCGCTTGGGCAGTGTCAGGGGGTCGCCATGCTGCAACTGGGCGAGCATGCGCCCGTCGCTGCCATACAAGGCGGCGGCGCGCAGCGGCGCATAGCTGTCCAGTTCATCGAGCAGCGCCTGGGCCGAGGCGGGGTCGTCTGCCGCGCGGGTCGACAGCTCGGGGTTGGAGACCAGCCGCCCGATGGTCTGGAGCGCTTGCGGCGCCATGCTTTCCTGGGTGATCCAGTAGGCGGCGCTGATGAAGGTCAGGTTCGCCACGAGCAAAATGGTCACCAGCAAGACCAGCAAAGCTGCCAGCAGCTTCTGCCCGACGGGGAGGTTCTCCAGGCGTTGACGCAGCGTCATGGGCAAGGCGATGTCCGTATGGGTTCAAGGGCCGCGTCAGTCGCAGGGCAAGCCCCGCGCGCGCAAGTTATCGACCAGGCATTGGAGCAGGTGTTCCAGATGCGGCAGGTGCAGCCCATGTCGGCGGGCTGCCTGACAGGCATACCCCAGCAGGTAGTGCACTTCGGTGCGCCGCCCAGCCTGTACATCCTGGTACATCGAAGCGTAGTTGCTGGCGGTGGCCAGGAGCACCCGTTGTACGTCCTGCTCAAGGTCCTGGGCGGCCTGCGGCTGGCCGCACTGAAGCAACAGGCTCTCGAGTTCAAGGCACAGTGCCTGCACCTGATCGAGGTGGCCGAGCAGGCCCCCGTTGCGACACTGGTGCAGCACGGTCAGCGGGTTGATCGCGCAGTTGATGGCCAGCTTGCGCCAGAGCCGGGTGAGGATGTCGGGCGTCCATTGGGCAGGGATACCCGCCGCTTGCAAGTCCTCGAGCCACGGCGGTGGTGCAGGATTGCCAGGGTCCCCCAGCCAGTTGTACCCCTGCCCGGCGAAGCGCACCTGCCAGTCATGTTCCAGGTAGGCGCCTTCGGTGCTGGAGACGAAGATGCAGCGGGCCTGCGGCACCTGCCTGGCCACCTCGTCCTGGCTACCCAGGCCGTTCTGCAACAACAGCACCTCGGCCCCCGGCACCAGACGGCCGGCAACGCTGGCCACGGCCGGCGCCGCGTCATAGGCCTTGCAGGCCACCAGCAGACGGTGGATCGGCCCAATACCCTGGGCGGTCTCGGCCGGGATGGCGTAGTGGGCGGTCAGGTCCTGTTCCAGCAAGCCAAGGCTGCCCACTTGCTGGTAGGCCTGCAACCGCGTGCTGTCACGCAAGATCAGGCGCACGGCCTTGCTGGCCCGCGCCAGACGACAAGCCCACAGGCTGCCCAGGCTACCTGCGCCGAGAATGTGCCAGGTGCTGCTCATATGCGTTTCGCAACCGTTATAATAAGCCCGCATTTTAACCGTCAAACCCAGCGCGCTCCATCTTCAGTCCGAGCGCGCTTTTATTTTGGGAGAGTAACCATGCCTTCGTTCGACGTGGTATCGGAACTGGATAAGCACGAAGTGCAGAACGCGGTCGACAATGCCATCAAGGACCTCGACCGCCGCTACGACCTCAAGGGCAAGGGCAGCTTCGAGTTCAAGGATAAAGAGCAGACCGTCATGCTCACCGCCGAGGAAGAGTTCCAGCTCGAGGCAATGCTCGAAATCCTGCGCCTGGCCCTGGTCAAGCGCAAGATCGACGTCAAGTGCCTGGAGACCAAGGACCCCTATGCGTCCGGCAAGGAGAAAAAGCAGGAGGCCAAGTTCCGCGAGGGCATCGACAAAGACCTGGCGAAAAAGATCGTCGCCACCATCAAGGATGGCAAGCTCAAGGTCCAGGCCGCCATTCAGGGCGAGCAGGTACGGGTTACTGGCAAGAAGCGCGATGATCTGCAGGAAGCCATCGCCTTGCTGCGTACCAAGGAATTCGACATGCCGCTGCAGTTCAACAACTTCCGCGACTGACCCGGGCCGCCGGAACCCCCATGCAGTTGCGGCTGTCCATGGGGGCCTGGCCGCTGAAATGCAGGCGGCCGACGTATTGTGCAATCGCCGTTCGGCATCAGGAGATGAATATGGATTTGAGTGCTGAAGTCGATCAGCTGGTCCGCCAATCCGAAACCTGGATTCCCATGATCATGGCGTACGGCAGCCGCCTGCTGCTGGCGCTGGTGACCCTTGCCATCGGCTGGTGGGTGACCAACATCGTCAGCGACCGGCTGGCAAGGCTGGTGGGCCTTAAAGTCCACGACCCGGCGCTGCAGAACTTCATTCGCACGCTGGCCAACATCGTATTGAAGATCCTGCTGGCCATCAGCGTGGCCTCGATGATCGGTATCGAGACGACCTCCTTCGTGGCGGCCATCGGTGGTGCCACCCTGGCCATCGGCCTGGCGCTGCAAGGCAGCCTGGCGAACTTCGCAGGCGGCGTCCTGATCCTGCTGTTCCGCCCGTTCCGCATCGGTGACTGGATCGAAGCGCAAGGCGTAAGTGGTACCGTGGACAGCATCCAGATCTTCCACACGGTGCTGCGTACCGGCGACAACAAGACCGTGATCCTGCCCAACGGCTCCCTGTCCAACGGGATCATCACCAACACCAACCGCCAACCTACCCGCAAGGTGGTGTTCGACGTGGGGGTGGACTACGAGGCTGACCTGCAGAAGGCGCGCAACGTCCTGCTGGAGCTGGCCCAGGACCCACGTGTGCTGGCCGACCCGGCCCCTGTGGCGGTGGTGTCCACCCTGGGTGACAGCTCGATCACCGTTTCGCTGCGTCTGTGGACCAAGACCTCGGACTACTGGGACGTGATCTTCATGCTCAACGAGCAGGCACGTGACCGTTTGAAGGCAGAGGGGATCGACATTCCATTCCCGCAGCGGGTCATTCGCGTGGTGCAGGAAACGCCCGCGCAGTAAGACCTCAGCGCAGGCTGGCATCGATCGAGCCCGCCCTGCGGGTTCAGCAGCGTCCTTCAGAGGGCCTGCTGGGCGCGCAGGGCGGGCTTCGTTGCTCAAGGCGCTCAATGGACGCGCGCTTACACTTGCTCACAGTCAGTCATTGCGATTTCTGGCATATAGCCTCGTTCCCCGTCATCTTCGTAAACCATCATGAAACCATTGCTGTACATCACCCCGTTGCGGGCCTTGTTGTTCGGCCTGACACTCGCACTGTTCGAACTGCTGACCTACTTGGCCAGCGACGCCGTCATGCCGGCGATGCCCGTTGTGGTCGGCGAGCTCAAGGCCGGCCCCGAATACATTCCACATGCGCTCAATCTCTACCTGCTCGGTGGTGTCTTGCTGCAATGGCTGATCGGGCCGTTGGCCGACCGCTACGGCCGCCGACCGCTGCTGCTCATAGGTTGCGCATTCTTCGGCCTGGCGTGCCTGGGTACCTTCTGGGTGCATGACATCGGCCTGTTCAACCTGCTGCGTCTGCTGCAAGGCATCGGGCTGGGGTTTGTGGTCACGGTCAGTTACCCCGCACTCAATGAGGCATTCAGCGAGGCGGATGCCGTGCGCATGATGGCCCTGCTGGCCAATATCGCCTTGCTTTCGCCACTGCTGGGGCCTTTGGTGGGGACGTTGCTGCTGCAATGGCTGGACTGGCGCTGGTTGTTCGTGGCGTTCGCCATTGGCGCCGTGGTCGCCTGGTTGCTTCTGTATCGGTTGATGCCCGAAACCCTGGGGGTGGAGCGGCGCGACGGCTCGCGCCTGGCCTTTACCCCGATCCACCTGCTGCCCTTGCTGTCCGGGTACGGGCAGTTGCTGTCGAACCGACGCTTCGTCGCCGGGAGCGCCGCCCTGGGCCTGGTTGGCCTGCCGTTGATCGGCTGGATTGGCCTGTCCCCGGTGCTGCTCATCCACGATGAGGGGCTAAGCACGCTCGCCTATGCCCTGTGGCAGTTGCCGGTGTTCGGCGGGCTGATTCTGGGCAACTTGATCATCAACCACATTGCCGACCGTTATCCGCTGCCGACATTGGTGCGCGGTGCGCTGTGGCCGTATGTGGCCGGGCTTTGCCTGATGGTGGTGGCAACCTGGGTATGGCCGAGCGTCATCAGCCTGGTGGCGGGCCTGTCGCTCTACGCGCTGGGCCTGGGTGTCGCCAATGCCGTGCTCTATCGCATGACATTGTTCGCCAGCACGCAAAGCAAAGGCCTGGTCTCGGCCATGCTCGGCATGATCACCATCGCGCTGCTGGGATTGGGCGGGGCTTTGCTGGCCATGATTGGTGCCGGTGCCAGCCTTTTGCACTTTGCCGCGGCGGCCGGTGTGGCAGGGGGGTTGGCCCTTTGCCCGCTGTGGTCGCTGTTGAGAGGGCGCAGTGCCCAAGCGGCTATGATGCCTTAGGTCGATACACAGGCCTTGCCCTTGCAAGGCATGCTGTTCAGGGCTGCTCGCGGGCCGGGGCAGGCTGGCTTGCCGGTTGGCCGGGCGTGCCGTCCTGGCGCCACTGCAAGGCGATCAGGATCAAGGTCGGCACCCCAAGCAGCGCGGTGATCAGGAAGAAATCGTGGTACCCGAACTTCTCCACCATGACGCCGGAATAGCCGCCGATCAGGCGTGGCAGCAGCAACATGATCGAGCTCAGCAGCGCATACTGGGTGGCCGAGAACTTCAGGTTGGTCAGGCTCGACAGGTAGGCGACAAAGGCTGAAGTCGCCATGCCTGAGCTGAAGTTGTCCAGGGAAATGGTCACCACCAGCATTTCCAGGTTCGGACCCATGTCCGCCAGCATCAGGAACAGAATGTTGGTGCCGGCAGACGCCACGCCACCGATGAACAGAATGGGCATGATGCCGAAGCGCACGATGAGCAAGCCGCCCACACCGGCGCCCACCAAGGTCATGATCAGGCCGAAAATCTTGCTGACACTGGCGATCTGGTCCTTGGTAAAGCCCATGTCGATGTAGAACACGTTGGCCATGACGCCCATCACCGTGTCGGACATGCGGTAGGTGGCGATCAGGCCGAGTAGCAGCAGGGCTTGCCAGCGGTAGCGCACGATGAAGTCATTGATGGGCGTGAGCACCGGCGCGAGGCCGCGGCGGCCAAGGCTCGACAGGCAAGCCCAGGACAGCAGCACGTACAGGATCAAGCGCAGGAAGGCGCGGTCTTCGAGCAGCAGGTCCAGGGGCGTGGCGTCGCCCGAGATCACGCTCGACCAGCCTGTATTGAACATCTGCGTGAAGCTGGCCGGCACCGACACCAGCAGGATGATGAGCACGAACACCGAGGCCAACTGGTGGGCCAACCCGTAGCGGGCTGCCGACAGTTGGGTGCGCAGGGGCACGGGCGGTTCACGCATGACCAGGGTCGTGAAGAGGGCCGGGAGCATCATGACTGCGAACATGACATAGGTGCCGGCCCACGCCTTGTGCAGGTAGCTGAACCCGGTGGAGCCAAACCATTCTGCAAAGAACAGTGCGCCGGCCGTGGCGAGCAGGGCGGCGACGCGATAACCGGCCATGTAGCTGGCGGCCAGGGCCGCCTGGCGTTGGTCATCGGCGATTTCCAGGCGGTAGGCATCCACGGCGATATCCTGAGTAGCCGAGGCAAAGGCCACCAGGACGGCCAGGGCGATCAGCCAGGAGAGGTGCTGTTGCGGGTCGCACAGGCTCATGCCGACCAGGCCCACCACGACCAGGGCCTGGGACAGCAGCAGCCAGGAACGGCGACGCCCCATCCCGCCCAGAAGCGGTAAACGCCATTGGTCCAGCAGCGGCGACCACACCCATTTGAAGGCATAGGCCAGGCCGATAAGGCTGGCATAGCCGATGGTTTCCCTGGCTACGCCGGCTTCGCGCAACCATACGGAGAGGGTCGAGAACACCAGCATGTAAGGCAGGCCGGCCGCGAAGCCGAGCAGCAAAAGCACCAGGGTTGACGGGCTGGCATAAGCAGCAAGCGCAGCGCGCCAGGTTTTACGGGGCATGGACCAACATCTGCCTCAAGTTTCCAGGACAAAGCGCGCACTCTAACCGCTGTGCTCCATCGGGCGCCAGCCATGGCGCGTCATATCCACGCGATTGTTGGCCACCTGCACACCTTCGGCACGCAAACGGGCCCGTTGCTCATCGCCCGATGGCGTACCCGAAGGCAGGCTCAGGCGACCACCTGCGCCCAGCACCCGATGCCAGGGCAAGCGCGTGCCCTGGGGCAGTTGCGACAGGGTGCGTCCCACCCACCGTGCGGCTTTGCCAAGCCCGGCAAGCTCAGCCAATTGGCCATAGCTCACCACATGCCCGGCAGGCACTTGGCCGAGCACTGAATAAAGTGCCGTCCGTCGGCCCTCTGCAGTCTCCAAGGTATGACCTATCGCGTCGGACACCAGACCCTCCCTGGGGTGTAGATGAAACCTGACCAGCGGCCAGTAAATGAGAGTGGAACTCATCGGCACATTGCAGGTCTTTGCTTGCTCTTGCCGGTTGCATCTGGATAATGCCCGGTTTTCTCGCCAAATCGAACCTGTAGCCTGCTTATGTCCCACAAATTACTGCTGTCATTGCTTGCCGCGTCCTGCTGCGCATCCCCGGCGTTTGCCGATACCGTCTGGATGAAGAACGGCGACCGTCTGAGCGGCAAGATCAAGGTGTTCGACGGCGGCAAGCTGTTGCTCGAGACGCCTTACGGCGGTTCGATCGCCTTGGACTGGAAACAGGTCAAGACCCTGGAAAGCGACCAGGAGCTGCTGGTCAAGCAGGATGCCTACTCTGGCGAGAAGGCCAAGTCGCTCAAGGCAGCCGAGGCCGGCAAGGTGACCTTGGCCAACGGCGAGGCACCCAAGACGGTGGACCTGGCGAGCATCGAGCAGATCATGAAGCCCAAGCCGGTGGTCGAGGACCTGGTCTGGAAAGGCAATGTCGATGTGGCACTGGACTACAAGCGGGCCGAGAACGACACCGACGACTACGACGTCAGTTTCAAGACTACTGCGCGTCATGGGCGCTGGCGTCATAACGCCGAAGGCGAATACAACCGCGAGACCAAGGACGATGTCACCACCACCGACAACTGGAGCGCCGAGTACGCGCTGGACCGCTTCCTGACCGAGAAATGGTTCTGGCAGGGGCGCGCCGAGTACAAGCGTGACCGTATCGAAGACCTCGCCCGCCAGCGCACGGTGGGTACCGGCCCTGGCTACCAGTTCTGGGACGATGAGCTGGGTGCCTTCTCGCTGGGCTCGTTGATCAACCGCACCGACTTCGAGTACCAGGACGGTGACAAGGACAACTTCTATTCCGCTGCCGTGAAGTGGGACTACACCCGCTACCTGATCGGCAAGAAAGTGCAGCTGTTCACCAACGGCGAGCTGGCAAAGCCTCTGGGCAATGTTGCCGACTACTCCCTGGACGCCGAAGTCGGCCTGCGCTACAAGGTCACCGACTGGGCGTCGCTGAACCTCAAGGCCGAGAAGAACATCATCAGTGGCACCCGCGAAAGCGACCTGGACAAGACCCGCTACACTGCAGGCTTTGGCGTCACCTGGTAAGCCGTCGAGGTTAAGCCAGGCGATTGGCGCCAGGCCTGACTTGGTCGTGCTAGTGCCTGTGACCACCGCCTGCTGCCTGCAGGGTTTCATCGAGGGGTTTTGAAGTGAGTGAGAACGCCGTCCGTCCTGCACGGGAATTGTTGCTCAAGGAATACCGCGGAGTCTTGTCGACCCATTCCAAGTCCATGCCGGGTTTCCCGTTCGGTTCGGTCGTGCCCTATTGCCTCGATGCACAGGGCAGGCCGCTCATCCTGATCAGCCGTATCGCCCAGCACACGCATAACCTGCACAAGGACGCCAAGTGTTCGCTGCTGGTGGGCGAGCGCGAGGCGCAGGACGTGCAGGCGGTCGGGCGACTGACCGTCATGGCTGAAGCGCGCAAGCTGCAGGACCCGGCCAGCATCGAAGCAGCGGCCCTGCGCTATTACCGCTACTTTCCGGACGCGGCCGACTACCACCAGGCTCACGACTTCGATTTCTGGGTGCTTGAGCCGGTGCGCCACCGGTACATTGGTGGCTTCGGTGCTATCCACTGGCTCGATCAGGTGACCTTGGCCAATCCCTTCGCCGGCAAGGTCGAGAGCGGCATGATCGAGCACATGAACAGCGACCACGCTGCCGCCATCGCGCACTATGTGCAGCTTGCCGAGCTTCCCAGCCACATCCCTGCGCAGTTGGTCGGTATCGACAGCGAGGGGATGCACCTGCGCATCGGCCAGGCGATCCACTGGTTGGCATTTCCAAGCCGTTGCAATACGCCGACACAAGTGCGCGAAGCCTTGGTTTTGCTGGCCCGCGCCGATCACTGGCCGGCCTTGAGCGAAATACCTGCTTGAAAAGCGGAGCACACGCATCCATTTGTAGGTCTTACTGCAAGGGTGTCTTGCGACGAGGAATGCTTTGATGCGTGTTTTTCTACTGCTGCTTCTGCTGTTTCCTGTGCTGGAGCTGTTCGTCTTCGTGAAAGTCAGCGCCGCCATCGGTTTTTTCCCCGCGTTGCTGCTCATCATCGCCGGCTCCGCCCTCGGGGTCCTGGTCATGCGAGTGGCCGGGTTGGCCACGGCCCTGCGTGCACGTGAAAGCCTGCAGCGCGGTGAGCTGCCTGCCGAGGACATGTTCCATGGCATGATGCTGGCGGTCGGCGGCGGGCTGCTGATGATCCCCGGTTTTATCAGCGACGTGCTTGGCCTGCTGTGCCTGTTGCCCTTCACCCGCCGGCTGGCGGCTCGCAAGATGCGCGAGCGCGCCCAGGCCCAGGCGACCCGTCAGCGCGCGTTTCAGGATGACCCGTTGCAGGGCCAGCCCCCGCATGGCGGGGGCCATCGACCCAATGTGATCGAAGGCGAGTACGAGCGCCGCGATCAGTGAGAACAGGGCCGCCAAGCGGCCCTTTTTCATGCCTGTGCAAAAAAATTTCCCTACCAAGCCTTGTAATCGATTCGGTCGGCCTCATGTAGTGGTCACCGCAAGGTTTCTGGTGGCGACACCAGACATGACTCAGGCCGTTTGCTCGTTGCGAGCGGCCTTCCGGCAACGCCGGACAGCATCAACCCGCCGGTGTCGACACCGGCCGATGAAAACCACAATTTGGGAGAGATCGACAATGAAGCTTCGTCCTCTGCATGACCGCGTCGTCATCCGTCGCAGCGAAGAAGAATCGAAAACCGCTGGCGGTATCGTCCTGCCAGGTTCGGCCGCTGAAAAACCAAACCGCGGCGAAGTCGTCGCCGTCGGCACCGGCCGCGTCCTGGACAACGGCGAAGTACGTGCGCTGGCCGTGAAAGTGGGTGACAAAGTGGTTTTCGGCCCGTACTCGGGTAGCAACACCGTGAAAGTCGACGGCGAAGACCTGCTGGTCATGGCCGAAAACGAAATCCTGGCCGTTGTTGAAGGCTGATTTCCACCGACTTCCCGTTACTCCAAAGATTTATCAAGGATTAAACGATCATGGCTGCTAAAGACGTAAAATTCGGCGATTCCGCTCGCAAGAAAATGCTGGTTGGTGTCAACGTTCTGGCTGACGCGGTAAAAGCGACCTTGGGCCCGAAAGGCCGTAACGTGGTACTGGCCAAGAGCTTCGGCGCGCCGACCATCACCAAGGACGGCGTTTCCGTCGCCAAGGAAATCGAGCTCAAGGACGCCTTCGAGAACATGGGCGCCCAGCTGGTCAAGGAAGTCGCTTCCAAGGCCAACGATGCAGCCGGTGACGGCACCACCACCGCGACCGTGCTGGCTCAGTCGATCGTCAACGAAGGCCTGAAGGCCGTTGCTGCCGGCATGAACCCGATGGACCTCAAGCGCGGCATCGACAAGGCCACCTCCGCCATCGTCGCCGAGCTGAAGAACCTGTCCAAGCCATGCGCCGATTCCAAGGCCATCGCCCAGGTCGGTACCATTTCCGCCAACTCCGACAGCTCCATCGGTGAAATCATCGCCGAAGCCATGGAAAAGGTCGGCAAGGAAGGCGTCATCACCGTCGAAGAAGGTTCGGGCCTGGAAAACGAGCTGTCCGTTGTCGAAGGTATGCAGTTCGACCGCGGCTACCTGTCCCCGTACTTCGTCAACAAGCCAGACACCATGGTTGCCGAGCTGGACAGCCCGCTGCTGCTGCTGGTCGACAAGAAGATCTCCAACATCCGTGAGCTGCTGCCAGTGCTGGAAGCCGTTGCCAAGGCCGGCCGCCCACTGCTGATCGTTGCTGAAGACGTCGAAGGCGAGGCCCTGGCTACCCTGGTCGTCAACAACATGCGCGGCATCGTCAAGGTTGCAGCGGTCAAGGCGCCAGGCTTCGGCGACCGTCGCAAGGCCATGCTGCAGGACATCGCCGTCCTGACCGGCGGCCAGGTTATCTCCGAAGAAATCGGCCTGTCCCTGGAAACCGCTACCCTGGAACACCTGGGCAACGCCAAGCGCGTGACCCTGTCCAAGGAAAACACCATCATCATTGACGGCGCTGGCGCTGAAGATGATATCCAGGGTCGCGTCAAGCAGATCCGTGCCCAGATCGAAGAAACCTCTTCGGACTACGATCGTGAGAAGCTGCAAGAGCGTCTGGCCAAGCTGGCTGGCGGTGTTGCCGTGATCAAGGTCGGTGCTGGCACCGAAGTCGAGATGAAAGAGAAGAAAGCCCGCGTCGAAGACGCCCTGCACGCTACCCGTGCAGCGGTCGAAGAAGGCGTGGTGCCTGGCGGTGGTGTTGCCCTGGTGCGCGCCCTGTCTGCAATCGTTGACCTCAAGGGTGACAACGAAGACCAGAACGTCGGTATCTCGCTGCTGCGCCGTGCTGTCGAAGCACCGCTGCGTCAGATCACTGCCAACGCCGGCGACGAGCCAAGCGTTGTGGCCGACAAGGTCAAGCAGGGTTCGGGCAACTACGGCTACAACGCTGCGACCGGCGAGTACGGCGACATGATCGAAATGGGTATCCTGGACCCAGCCAAGGTCACCCGTTCGGCACTGCAAGCTGCTGCTTCGATCGGCGGTCTGATGATCACCACCGAAGCCATGGTTGCCGACCTGCCGGAAGACAAGCCAGCAGGCGGCGGCATGCCTGACATGGGCGGCATGGGTGGCATGGGCGGCATGATGTAAGCCAGCCTTACCCCCGCTGTACCCCGAAGCCCCGGCTCGCAAGAGCCGGGGCTTTTTCGTTCAGGGCTCGGCATTCTATCGGTGGGTGCTGGCTCAGGCAGGGCGGGGCTCGGTGGCTGGCCTGTTCTGCGCGCGTCTGCGGTACAGCACCAGGTAGTAGGCACCCAGGCCGATCAGCCAGCAGAACACGGCCGTCCACACGTTGTGGGACAAAAAGTGCGCCCCTTGCATCATCCTGCCCACCGACAGCACCGTACCGGCAATCAAGGCTACTGCAAATGCCACGCGCGCCAGACGCGGTTTACGGTCACGCAACGCGAAAAACAGCGCGAACAGGCAGAACCCGGTGGTCGCGTGACCGCCCGGCCAGCACAGCCCCGGCTTGTCGGTAGCAGGCCTTGGCTCAAGCAGCTTGCTGTAGGTTTCCGAGCCGCCGAACTGCGTGAGGCTCCAAGGGCACTGCACCTGCGTCAGTTTCTTCAGCGGCGTGACGAAGGCGGTGGATACCCCCAGTGCGAGCACCAGGCAACCCAGTTCGCGGCGCCAGCTGTACAAGCCCTTGACCAAAAAACTTGCCGCAAACACAGCCAGTGCCAAAACGCCCAGCACGATAACGCCCTGCTTGACCCGGTCATGCAGGATGTTTTCCAGCAGGTAGCTGTGCCGACCGATGAACTGCCCGGTGGCGGTATCGAAGAACAGGTTGGCCACGTCCATGTCCACCGAGGTCCATTCGAGCGCCACCAGCGCAAGCATGGTGGCCAGTGGAATACCCAGGTACAGCCACAGGTTCAAGGGGCGAGGGCAAGTTGGTTGCTGCATGGCGGCTCCAGGGCACGGAAAGGTCGCGCATTGTCGAGCCGCTCCTATGCTGTGTCCGTGAAGGTTCAGTGAAAAAAACGTCAAGCCGCCTGAATTCATCCAAAGGCTGGCACCCCGCAGGCTTAGGCCTTAAGCTGCGCCTGCCGCGCATCACCGCGAGCAGCGTCGCACAGGAGAAATTCATGCGCATCCTCTTGGTTGAAGACAACCGCGATATTCTGGCCAACCTTGCCGACTACCTTGGCATGAAGGGCTATACCGTCGACTGTGCCCAGGATGGGTTGTCGGGCCTGCACCTGGCAGCGACCGAGCACTATGACCTGATCGTGCTCGACATCATGTTGCCGGGTATCGATGGCTATACGCTGTGCAAGCGCCTGCGCGAAGACGCCCGCCGCGACACGCCGGTGATCATGCTTACCGCCCGCGATCAACTGGACGATCGGCTGCAAGGCTTCCGTTCCGGCGCCGATGACTACTTGCTCAAGCCCTTCGCCCTGTCCGAGCTGTCCGCGCGTATCGAGGCTGTGCTGCGCAGGGCGCAGGGGGGTGGCCGTCGCACGCTGCAGGTCGCCGACCTGAGCTACGACCTCGACACACTGGAGGTCAGCCGGCAAGGCCGCCTGCTCAAGCTCAACCCGGTCGGCCTGAAACTGCTGGCGGTACTCATGCAGAAGAGCCCGCACGTGTTGCGGCGCGAAGTCCTGGAAGAGGCCCTGTGGGGCGATGACTGCCCTGACAGCGACAGCCTGCGCAGCCATGTACACCAGTTGCGTCAGGTGATCGACAAACCTTTCGAAAAACCCCTGCTGCATACCGTCCATGGCGTCGGCTATCGCCTCGCCGAGGGTCGCGATGGAGTTTAAACAGAGCCTTGCCCAGCGCATCATCATTGCCTTTGCGCTGATGAGCGCGCTGGTGGCCGGGGCTTTCGCGGTGGGTATCGTTTCCACCGTGCACCTGGTGGAAGAGCGCCTGATTTCCTCGGTGCTCGGCGGTGACCTGCAGCGGCTGTTGCGCATGGACAGTGTCAGCGACTGGAGTCACCGCCCGCGACCGGACCAACTGTTCTACTTCAGTGGTGGGCGGGACGACTTCGAGCTGCCCAAGGACCTGCGCCATCTGGACCGGGGTTTCCACGAGGTCTTTCGCGACCAGCTTTCGTATCACGCCATGGTGGAGATCGTGGACGGTCGTCGTTACGTGCTGTTGCAGGATCAAAGCGACTTCGAGGAGCGAGAGCGGCTGCTGTTCGCCGTGGTGGTCGTAGGGTTCGTATTGAGCCTGGTGCTCGCCGTGATCCTGGGCTGGTTGGTGGCGCGTCGGGTGATGGCGCCGGTCATCCGCCTGGCGCGCCAGGTGCGCCATCGCGACCAGCTGCTTGGGTTGGCGCCACCCTTGGCGCCTGACTACGCCGCTGACGAGGTCGGGCAGTTGGCAGTGGCCTTCGACGACACCTTGGGCCGTCTGCGCGATGCCTTGACGCGCGAGCGCCTGTTCACAAGCGACGTCAGCCACGAGTTGCGTACACCACTAATGGTGCTGGCGACCTCATGCGAGTTGCTCATGGAAAACCCGGCATTGGACGCGCGTTCGCGCAGTCAGGTCGAGCGGGTGGCCCGCGCCACTGAGGAAATGCGCGAGCTGGTGAAGACCTTCCTGATGCTGGCCCGGGCCCAAAGGGACGAGGGTGCTGTGGCATCGCGGGCAACCCTGCGCGAAGTAGGGGATGAGTTGATCGGGGTTTGGCGCGACACCATCGAACAAAAGGGGCTGACGCTGCATTACGAAGGCCGTGGCAACGCAGGTCCGGTCTTGTACAACGCCACCTTCCTGCAATCGGTCATGGGCAACCTGTTGCGTAACGCCGCCCATTACACCGACAGCGGTTACATTCGTCTGACTCTGCAAGCCACACGTTTCACCGTGGAGGACAGCGGGGTAGGCATCCCCGAGGAGCAGCGCGAGGCCATGTTCAAGCCCTTCGTGCGCGGGGACGAACGCCGAGGGGAAGGCCTTGGTCTTGGCTTGTCGTTGGTCCAGCGCATTTGCGATGACCAAGGCTGGCAGGTCACGCTGACCTCGACCCATCCCCATGGCTGCCGATTCCAAGTGGACCTCAGCAGTACCGTGGTCAAGGGCGAGCTGAATACACTTTCGTAATAGCCTGTAAGAAATATCCTGGTGAAGAACGCTTTTTTCACAACGTCATAACTTGATTCCAACGCTTGGCTGCTTAGTCTGGCCGCCATTGGAATCAGGAGATGCCCGATGCGCAGCCCCATCAACCTCGAGTTTTCCCGTAAATACGACAAGGCCCATGCCCAACAGTATTTTTTGAAGCACCAGGCCGGCTTGGCCAGGCGCCTGTCCCATAAACGCGATGAGCAGTTGGCTCGCCGGGCCCTGATGCTGGCGGGCGAACCGGGCTTGGTCTTGGACCTGCCCTGCGGAGCGGGTCGCTTCTGGCCACTGCTGGCGGAAAAAGCCAACCGCGTGATCATTGGCGCAGACAATTCCGCCGACATGATCGAGACGGCATGCGCGTCCCAACCACCGGAAGTCGTGGCCCGGGTACGACCTTTGCAGACCTCGCCCTTTGCCATCGAGTTACCGGATAACGCGGTGGACAGCGTTTTTTGCATGCGTCTGTTTCACCATATTGGCGAATCGGCTCACAGG
>NZ_JBJJMO010000047.1:0-40288 GCF_046231935.1 Pseudomonas sp. KCJK9111
TTGCCTTCACGCCAGGCGCAAACCCTCATTCAAACCTCTGCCCGGCAATCTCACTCCAAGGAGAACGAGCATGAGTGCATCGCTGCGCAGTATCGACGGTCAGGACGAAGCCACCATCTTGCGTGAGATCCAGAGCGCGCTGCGCGATCTGCGCTTTGGCGCCGTGGAAATCACCGTGCACAACGCCCAGGTGGTTCAGATCGAGCGCAAGGAGAAGTTCCGCCTGCAGCAGCCTGGCAACAAGCCCGGCTGAACACGCCCCACCTTCCAGAACTAAAAAATGCCATCGGGAGCTTCACCATGTCCATCCGCCGTTATGCGCTTGCCGCTCTGGCCAGTGCTGTTTTTGCCGGTTCCGCCATCGCCAAGGATTACGAACTGCTGAACGTGTCCTACGACCCGACCCGCGAGCTCTACCAGCAATACAACGCCGAGTTCATCAAGCACTGGCAGCAAGCCCATCCGGGCGACAAGGTGAAGATCCAGCAGTCCCATGGCGGCTCGGGCAAACAGGGCCGTGCGGTGATTGACGGTCTGCGCGCCGACGTGGTGACCCTGGCCTTGGCCGGGGACATCGACGAAATCGCCAAGCTCGGCAAGACCCTGCCGGAAAACTGGCAGACTCGCCTGCCAGACGCCAGCACCCCCTACACCTCGACCATCGTATTCCTGGTACGCAAGGGCAACCCCAAAGGCATCAAGGACTGGGGCGACCTGATCAAGAAGGACGTCTCGGTCATTACCCCAAACCCCAAGACTTCCGGGGGCGCGCGCTGGAACTTCCTCGCCGCCTGGGCCTATGGCCTGAAAACCGGCGGTAGCGAGGACAAGGCAAAAGCCTACGTGCAGGAGCTGTTCAAGCACGTGCCAGTACTGGACACCGGCGCCCGCGGCTCGACCATCACCTTCGTCAACAACGGTCAGGGCGATGTGCTGCTGGCCTGGGAAAACGAAGCGTTCCTGGCGTTGAAGGAGGACGGTGGGGCTGACAAGTTCGACATCGTCGTGCCATCGCTGTCGATTCTGGCCGAGCCGCCTGTGGCGGTAGTCGACAAGAATGCCGAGAAAAAGGGCAATACCGAAATCGCTACCGAGTACCTGAAACACCTTTACAGCCCGGCTGGGCAGAAGATTGCTGCCGAGAACTTCTACCGCCCGCGTGACGAGAAGGTGGCGGCTGAATTTGGCAAGCAGTTCCCCAAGCTGGACCTGGTGACCATCGACAAGGACTTCGGCGGCTGGAAGAGCGCACAGCCAAAATTCTTCAATGATGGCGGTGTGTTCGACCAGATCTATCAGGCACAGTAAGGACCAAGAAATAACCCGAAATTCGGACGCCTACCACGGCCCGGGATGGTTCCCGGGCCACGTGCATTCAACCAGGGATCTCTATGTCACGTCGCATTTCCCCCGTCATACCCGGCTTCGGGCTGACGCTGGGATACACCTTGGTGTACCTCAGCCTGATTGTGCTGATACCGCTGGCGGCCATGTTCATCCATGCCTCACAGCTGACCTTCGAACAGTTCTGGACCATCATCAGCGCGCCGCGGGTCATCGCCGCGCTGAAGCTGAGTTTTGGCACCGCCCTGTTTGCCGCGATCATCAATGGTGTGATCGGGACGCTGCTGGCCTGGGTGCTGGTGCGCTACACCTTCCCCGGACGCAAGATCATCGACGCGATGATCGATTTGCCCTTCGCCCTTCCAACGGCAGTGGCCGGCATTGCGCTCACCGCGCTGTACGCCCCGGCGGGCTGGGTCGGCCAGTTCGCGACCGACTTGGGCTTCAAGATCGCCTATACCCCTCTGGGCATTACCCTGGCATTGACGTTCGTCACCCTGCCGTTCGTGGTGCGCACGGTGCAGCCAGTGCTGGCAGACATCCCACGCGAGGTCGAAGAAGCCGCTGCCTGCCTGGGCGCCAGACCGCTGCAGGTGTTTCGCCATGTGCTGGCCCCGGCCCTGCTGCCGGCCTGGCTCACCGGCTTTGCCCTGGCGTTCGCCCGTGGGGTGGGTGAATACGGCTCGGTCATTTTCATCGCCGGCAACATGCCGATGAAAACCGAGATCCTGCCCCTGCTGATCATGGTCAAGCTCGACCAGTACGACTACACCGGCGCTACCGCCATCGGCGTGTTGATGCTGGTGGTTTCCTTCATCCTGCTGCTGCTGATCAACTTGTTGCAGCGCCGCATCGAAACCCCTTGAAGGAGGTCGGCATGTCCAGTTCTTCCCTGAATGCAACCGCCGCCGCCAACGCCGCCCGTCGCGGCAGTGCCACATCGCGGCGGCTGCTTATCGGCCTTGGCTGGCTGGTGTTTGCACTGTTTCTGCTGTTGCCGCTGGTCATTGTGGTTTCGCAGGCCCTGAAGAATGGGTTCGGCACCTTCTTCGAAGCCATCTTCGAACCCGACGCGTTGTCGGCCCTGAAGCTCACCCTGCTTGCCGTTGCCATTTCGGTGCCGCTGAACCTGGTGTTCGGCGTCAGCGCGGCATGGTGCGTGAGCAAATACAACTTCCGCGGCAAAAGTATTCTGGTCACCCTGATCGACCTGCCGTTTTCAGTGTCGCCCGTGATCGCCGGCCTGGTCTACGTGCTCATGTTCGGCGCCCAGGGCCTGTTCGGGCCGTGGCTGCAGGATCACGACATCCAGATCGTCTTCGCCCTGCCGGGCATCGTCCTGGCCACCATCTTCGTGACGGTGCCGTTCGTGGCCCGCGAGCTGATTCCGCTGATGCAGGAGCAAGGCACCCAGGAAGAAGAAGCCGCCCGGCTGCTGGGTGCCAATGGCTGGCAGATGTTCTGGCATGTGACGCTGCCCAACATCAAGTGGGGCCTGATCTATGGCGTGGTGTTGTGCACGGCACGGGCGATGGGGGAGTTTGGCGCAGTGTCGGTCGTTTCCGGGCATATTCGCGGTGTGACCAATACCTTGCCGCTGCATGTGGAAATTCTCTACAACGAGTACAACCACGTGGCGGCCTTCAGCGTGGCCAGCCTGTTGCTGATCCTGGCGCTCTTCATCCTGCTGCTCAAGCAGTGGAGCGAGAACCGTATTAACCGTCTGCGCCATAGCGCTGCGGAGGAATGATTCATGTCGATCGAAGTTCGTAACGTCAGCAAGCGTTTCAACAGTTTCCAGGCGCTCGATGGTATCAACCTGGACATCAACAGTGGTGAGCTGGTGGCGCTGCTGGGCCCGTCGGGCTGCGGCAAGACCACACTGCTGCGGATCATCGCCGGCCTGGAGACGCCGGATCAGGGCAACATCGTTTTTCATGGCGAGGACGTCTCCGGGCACGATGTACGCGATCGCAACGTCGGGTTCGTGTTTCAGCACTATGCGCTGTTCAGGCACATGACCGTGTTCGACAACGTCGCCTTCGGCTTGCGCATGAAGCCCAAGGGTGAACGCCCGAGCGAAAGCAGCATTGCCCAGAAAGTGCACGAGCTGCTGAACATGGTGCAGCTCGATTGGCTGTCCGATCGTTATCCGGAGCAGTTGTCCGGCGGTCAGCGCCAGCGTATCGCCCTGGCCCGCGCCCTGGCAGTAGAGCCCAAGGTGTTGCTGCTGGACGAGCCCTTCGGTGCGCTGGACGCCAAGGTGCGCAAAGAGCTGCGCCGCTGGCTGGCCCGCTTGCACGAAGATATCAACCTGACCTCGGTATTCGTGACCCATGACCAGGAAGAGGCCATGGAAGTGGCTGACCGTATCGTGGTCATGAACAAGGGCGTGATCGAGCAGATTGGCTCGCCGGGCGAAGTGTACGAACAACCCGCCAACGATTTCGTCTACCACTTCCTGGGTGATTCCAACCGCCTGGCCTTGAGCGAGGGTCAGCATGTGCTGTTCCGTCCCCACGAAGTGTCGTTGTCACGTCACGAAACCGAGGGCCACCATGCCGCCGAAGTCCGGGACATTCGCCCGCTGGGTGCGACCACGCGGGTGACTTTGAAAGTCGAGGGCCAAAGTGAGCTGATCGAAGCTGAGGTGGTCAAGGACCACGACAGCCTCACAGGGCTGGCACGGGGCGAGACGTTGTTCTTCCGGCCGAAGGTCTGGCAGAAACTGCCAGCCATTTAAGGCGATGGGTTTGGGGCGGATAAAGCGGTGTCGCCAGGAAACGTCCGCCGGTTATTTGTTTAAAGGTTATAAACAAATTTCTTTTTATTCCTTTAAGTATATATAGGCCGCTTTATACTGGGTTTCCAAGCACGCAAGCTACTGGAGACCCACTTCATGCGTAACGAATCAGTTCGCTACCTGATCATCCCAGGCTGGCAGGGATCGCCGGACAATCATTGGCAAAGCCACTGGCAGCGCACCCTGCCCAACAGCGCACGCGTGGAGCAGCGCGATTGGCTGACACCGCTCTGCCAGGACTGGGTAAAGGCGCTGGATACCGCCATTGCTGCCGAGCCCGACCCGGTGATCCTCATTGCCCATAGCCTGGGCTGCATCACGGTGGCGCATTGGGCCGAACAGGCCGCAGCCGGTCTGCTCGGTCGCGTGCGCGGCGCCTTGTTGGTAGCGCCAGCGGATGTCGAGCGACCAGGGTGCGCGCCGGCGCTGCGCAATTTTTCGCCCATCCCGCAGTCGGCGCTTCCCTTTCCAAGCCAAGTGGTCAGCTCGGACAACGATCCCGCTGTCAGCGTCCCGCGCGCTTTGCACATGGCCCAGCAGTGGGGGGCAGAAGCAGGGCTCTTGACCGGCGCCGGTCATATCAACGTGAAATCCGGGCATGAGTGCTGGGAGCAGGGATTCGCCTACCTGTATCGCCTGCAAGGCCGCATCGAACAACGCGCGCTGCGCCGCGCCTGAACGGCGTCCGTTTCCATCCGTCACACGCCCAGCCGCCGCAGGCCAGGGGCGGGAGCTCGTCATGACGTATCAGAATCCCTTCGGCCAGCCATTGCTGACATTCCCCGAACTCGACAAGAGCCCGCTGAGCATTCGCGCCAAGGCGCTGGTCTTCATCGATCCGCGCTCCCAGCGATTGCGCACGGAGCTGGAGCACTTGGCGCCGCTGCCGCTGCCGGTGCTGATCCGCGGTGAAACCGGCACCGGCAAGGAGTTGCTGGCCCGCCAGATTCACCGCGCCAGCGACCGCCCCGGCCTGTTCGTGTCGGTCAATTGCGCCGCCATCAGCCCAACCTATGCCGATGCGGAGCTGTTCGGCTATAGCGCCGGTAGCCATGGCGGCACCGCCAGCAGCCGCGCTGGCTGGTTCGGATCGGCCAACGGCGGCACGCTTTATCTGGACGAAATCGCCGACTTGCCATCGGCCATTCAGGCCAAGCTGCTGGCGGCACTGGAAAACCGCGAAGTCACCCGCGTAGGCGCACACCAAGCGCAGCCGGTGGATGTGCGACTGGTGGCAGCCACGAGCATTGACCTGGGGCGGGTGGTGAAGGCAGGGCGCTTCAGCGAGCGGTTGTATCAATACTTGCGCGAGGGCGCCCTTGAACTGCCGCCGCTGCGCGAGCGCCCGGGGGACATCCTGGCATTGGCGGAATACTTCGTTGGCATCTACAGCGGGCGTTTGCAGCGGCCCGTGCCGTTGATAAGCGAGGCTGCACAGCGCCTGCTCGAGCACCACCCTTGGACCGGCAATACCCGCGAGCTGGAAAACGTCATCCACTTCGCCTTGCTGGTCAATGACGGGCCCGAACTCCTGCCCGAAGACCTGGACCTGCCCAATACTCCACAGTAGAGGCGCTCATAAGCAAACGCGCTGGTGGCATTTTGCTTTTGGAATAAGCAGCGAAATAAAAGATATTGTTCCGGCATAAAAATTATCGGTATTGTCCGCTCCACGCCCAGGACCGCAGTGCCTCGGCCACCCCGTTCGCCATCGTCGATGGCTCAGATGCAGAACAAGGATCACCATGAAGAAGACCCTGCTGACCACCGCCCTGGCTGCTGCCCTGTCCTTCGCTGGCCTGGCCGGCGCCGCCGAGAAGCTGGTGGTTGCCGCAACGCCCATCCCGCACGCCGAGATCCTCGAGCTGATCAAGCCGACCCTGGCCAAGGAAGGTGTCGATCTGCAGATCAAAGTGTTCACCGACTACGTGCAACCCAACGTGCAGGTTGACCAGAAGCGTCTGGATGCCAACTACTTCCAGACCCTCCCGTACCTGCAGAGCTTCAACGAGGGCAAGGGCACCCACCTGGAGACCGTGGTCGGCGTCCACGTCGAGCCCTTCGGTGGCTACTCGAAGAAGGTCAAGAGCCTGGATGAGCTCAAGGAAGGCGCGACCGTCGCCATCCCTAACGAGGGCAGCAACAGCGGGCGTGCTCTGCTGCTGTTGCAGAAGGCAGGGCTGATTACCCTGAGGGATCCGAAAAATGCCCTGGCCACGCCGAAGGACATCGCCGAGAACCCCAAGAAGCTGAAGTTCCGCGAGCTGGAATCGGCCATGTTGCCCCGCGTGCTGGATCAGGTCGACCTGGACATGATCAACACCAACTATGCGCTGGAAGCGGGCCTGAACCCTGCCAAGGACGCCCTGGTCATCGAAGGCAGCGACTCGCCTTACGTCAACTTCCTCGTCGCACGTCCTGACAACAAGGACAGCGATGCCATCCAGAAGCTGGCCAAGGCGCTGACTAGCCCGGAGGTGAAGGCATTCATCGCCAAGAAGTATCAGGGTGCCGTGCTGCCTGCATTCTGACCAGCGCACCGCTGCCCAAACGCCGACGCCTTGTGTGTCGGCGTTTTCGTTTCAGGTATACCCCAAGACAATGCTGCCTGCGGCTGAGAGATTGAGCCCTGTGTGTGGTCCGATGATCAGCCTATCCCCGCTACGCGCATAGTTCTCATGAGGAGTTGCCATGTCCCTGAGCGAAAAACAGAAGATGCTCGCAGGCGAGCTCTACCTCGCCACCTGCCCTGAATTACAAGCCGAACAGGCCGCCAACAAACGGTGGATGCACCGCTATAACAACAGCGTCGAGCTGACGGCCGAGGCGCGGCATGCGTTGCTGGCCGAGCACTTTGGCCATGTAGGCGAAGGTGTCACGCTGCGTGCGCCTTTCTATTGCGACTACGGCTACAACATCCATGTGGGCCGCAATACCTTCATGAACTTCAATTGCGTGATCCTGGACGTGCTGCCTGTGCAAATCGGCGAGGACTGTCAGATCGGCCCGAACGTGCAGATCTACACGGCCGATCACCCGCTCGATCCACAGGTGCGGCGTACGGGCCTGGAAAGCGGGCGACCGGTCAGCATCGGCAATAACGTGTGGATCGGGGGCGGGGCCATCATCCTGCCGGGGGTGCGTATCGGTGATGACGCCGTGGTTGGCGCGGGCAGTGTCGTCACCCGCGATGTGCCACCTGGCGCGACGGTGGTGGGCAACCCGGCCCGCATACGTCAACCTGCCCAGGGGCAATAACAGCCGACTGCCAGGGTGTTGGAGGCGCTGACTGGGCGGCCTTCGAGTAGCGCGTTGAGTATCGGCTCGATGAAACTGCTGGCGGCGTTGCACACCGCACCTTCGCTGTAGGGGCCGAAATACGCCAGCTGCCCCTGGCGATCCCAGATGGCTACCGCAGGCGAGGCGGGCAGGTGCTCGCTGCCCGGCAGGTTGCCCAGTGGCTTGAGCCCGGCGAGGTCATCGGGCAGGTAGCCGCGCGTTCCGCTTTTTTGCAGGACGTGGAAGGTGACACCCCGGTCTTTGAAGCGCTGCATCAGGTCAGCCAGGTGCTGCTGGTTGCCGACGTTGCACGGGCAGGCCGGGTCCCAGAAGTGCACGACCCGAACCGGCCCAGGGCCGGCCAGTTCGCGGGGTAGCTGTAACCGGGCACCGTCGAAGAATGTCGCCTGGTTGTCGAACGGTCGCACATAGCGAGCCTGGAAGGTTGTGTAGGCCTGCCAGATGAAGACCGCTCCGGCCACCAGGCCGAGCAGGGTGCCCAATAGTTTGAGGGTTGGCAGGTTCATGAAGGGCCGATGGCAGCTCCCGTAGGCAGTTCGAAGGTGGTGGCGAATGCAGCCAGCTTGCCACGGCGCGTCGATCAGCTGAATATCCCAGGTCAATACTTGCTTCACGCCGGATCCAGCCAATGCCCGCAAGCTTTCATCCAGACCTCCTGCGCACCAGCCTGGCCCCGCTGAGCGCGCGCGAACGCCTATCCACCCACGCGCAGGCTTATCAACGCTTCTACGGCCTCGACCTGCCGGTTCACAGCTGGCTTGGACGGTTTGCAGTTGCCGGTTTCGAGGTGGTCGCGCAGGTGTGGGCTCCGCTTCAGCCTACGGCGACTTTGCTGCTGCTGCACGGCTACTACGACCACATGGGGCTGTACAGGCACCTGGTGGCCTGGGCATTGAAGCGCGGTTACGCCGTTGTCAGCTGCGATTTGCCGGGTCACGGCCTGTCCAGCGGTGAGCGTGCCAGCATTGATGACTTCGACGTGTACCAGCAGGTGCTCCAAGGCTTGTTCGAACAGGCGCACAACCTGCAACTGCCGCACCCTTGGCACCTGTGCGGGCAGAGTACGGGCGGAGCGATTGCCGTGGACCACTTGCTGTACAGTGCAGGAGCAAGCCCCGTCGATGGGCAGGTACTGCTGCTCGCCCCGCTGGTGCGGCCTTGTGCCTGGCACTGGTCGAAGCTCAGCTATCACGTGTTGCGCCATTTCGTGAACGGCATCGAGCGGCGGTTCACTGAAAACAGCACGGACCCTGCATTTCTACCGTTTCTTGAAGCTGACCCGCTTCAGCCGCGGCGGCTCCCCACGGCATGGGTCGGGGCACTGATCGACTGGATCAGACGCATCGAGGCGGCGCCTGTCAGCACTCGGCGCCCGGTGATCGTGCAGGGAGAGGCGGATGGCACGGTCGACTGGCCTTACAACCTTCGCGTGTTGAAGGCCAAGTTCGCCGAGCCGCAGGTACTCATGCTACCAGGGGCCCGTCATCACCTGGCCAACGAACTGCCTGCCACTCGACAGCGCTATTTGGACTTCATCGACCAGCACCTGGGCTGATCACTTCAGCTCGCCCGTGCTCTGGCCGACTGCCAGGCCGGCGCGAATGGCCGCCAGCGCTGCGCGGTAGTAGGCTTTGCCGTCGTTGGATTCGGCAAAGGTCGCGAACTCTTCGAGTTCTGCGTCCGTGAGGTCACGGTACACGTACAGCAAGGTGTTGTTCAGGTCCTGGCCTATCTGGTTCATCAGGCGTTGGCGCTGGCCGTCGAGCAGGCCTTGCGCCTGGCCACCGCCCAACAGCCCCGGAATCATGGCGCTCAGGCTATCGGCGGCCACACCGGCGATGGCCAGGCTTACCTCTGCCCCCGCTTCCCGGGCAGGCAGGGCCTGGGCCAGGTGGCCAATGATCAACACGCGATCGTCGCTGGCCTGAATCTTGGGCAGGCCATCGGCATTTTTGGCCAATTCATCCTTGCGGGTCGCCCGCAGTTCGGCCGCGACGACCTTGCGGCCTAATGGCGACTGAAAAAAGGCCAGCGCCGGCGATGGGTTGGGTAATGCGGCGCGTAGTTGCGCCAGCGCACGACGGTCCACGGCCTGAGCCTGAAAACGCTGGTTGCTGTTACTCACCAGTGCCTGGTAGACGGCAGGCGGCAGGCTGTTGCGGTAGCGCTGCTGGGCGGCGTTCAAGGCGTCGGTGAAATGAGCGCGTTGCTCGGGCCAGCCAGCGGTCTTGTACAGCTGATCCAGGTTATCTGCCCAGACAGGCAACGTGCAGCTCATCAGCAGAATCAGGGAAAACAGACGGCGCATTCAGGACTCCTGTCGGCAGATGGCTATTGTCTGTGGGGCGGCGTTGGTTTGTCGAGATATCCACGCGCTTCTCAGCCAAGTGGCGCTGTGCGCCGAGGGGGCGAATGGATATGATGCGCCATGCACATTTCCCCCCAACACCCGATGCTTGCGGCCGTCGTCGACGATCTGGCCACCCATGGCTGGTCCCAACAGGCACTGTTCCTGCCGGCGGACCTGGTCGGCGCGCTGGCGAACGAATGCCGGCGCCGTTACGCCCAAGGGGAGCTCAACCCCGCAGGGATTGGACGGGGGCCGTCCCAAGAGGTGCGCGAGGCCATCCGTGGGGATCAGATCCAGTGGATCGATCCAGGCCAGGCGCACGCTTGCGACCAGTACCTGGCAGCCATGGATCAACTGCGCCTGGCAATCAACCAAGGGCTTTTCCTGGGCCTGGAAGACTTCGAATGCCACTTCGCCCTTTATCCACCCGGCGCTTTCTACAAACGGCATCTGGACCGTTTTCGCGATGACGACCGGCGCATGGTGTCGGCCGTGTTCTACCTGAACGAAGACTGGACGCCCGCAGACGGTGGGCAGTTGCGCATGTTCCTGGCCGATGGGGTGGAGCACGATGTTCAGCCCGTCGCAGGGTGCCTGGTGGTCTTCCTGTCCGGTGAAGTCCCTCACGAGGTGCTGCCGGCCGGTCGTGAACGCCTGTCCTTGACTGGCTGGTTCAGACGCCGCGGCAATGACCCGTTCTGAACGGCCAGGCGTGCTGATCAGCGCCTGCCTCGTGTGATTGCGGCACGCTACTGAGTCGCTGCGGCCTGCTGCTCGTCGGCAAGCCACTTGTGTTCCAGTTCGGCCGTACGACCGCTGTCTTTCAGGCGTTGCAGTGCATTGTTCACGGCGCTTTCGAAGGCGGGGTTGTCCTTCTGGAACGGCACCACAAGCTGGTGCTTGCCAAAGGGCAGGCTGGTGTCGAGCGGGCTATCACCTTGCGCTATTGCCGTGACAGGCAGCAACGCGATGTCGTATTTGCCACTTTCGACGCCGGGCAGGGTTTGCGCCTTGGGTGTTTCGACAAATTCCACGCGCAGGTCGAGTTCTGAGGCCAGGGCCTGACCGAACTCCACATCGAACCCTGTCAGGTGATCATCCTGCTTGAAAGCGTATGGCGCGTTGTCGCCCTGTACGGCGATACGCAGTTCACCGCGATCGGCGATTTCGTCGAGCAGCTCTGCCTGAGCCAATGGGCTGATCAGTACCGCCAGCAGTACCCCTATGGTCGAACGCATGAATGCCCCTTTTCGTTTACCCATGAATAACCGTCGCCATGGCTTTCTTCCTCGCCATGGTCGAGCGCAGCCTATGACCCTGAAGTCGCGGCATTGTTTGATGTGCAGCCTGGATTTTTTCGTGCTCGCCGCCCGCCGCCGTGGTGGACCATAACGAAAAGGGAGGCCACCTGGGCCTCCCTCGATCCACGCTTGCTGCGTATTAGAACAGTACGCGCGAGCGGATGGTGCCCTTGACCTGTTGCAGCTTCTCCTGCGCCAGATCCGAGTATTCGGCGTCGACGTCGATCACCACGTAGCCCACTTTCTCGTTGGTCTGCAGGAACTGACCCGAGATGTTGATGCCGTTTTCGGCAAACACCTTGTTGATTTCGCTGAGCACACCCGGGATGTTTTCGTGGATGTGCAGCAGGCGGTGCTTGCCAGGGTGAGCAGGCAGGGCCACTTCCGGGAAGTTGACCGACGATACCGAGGTGCCGTTGTCGCTGTACTTGACCAGCTTCTCGGCCACTTCCAGGCCGATGTTGGCCTGGGCCTCGGCAGTGGAGCCGCCGATGTGCGGCGTGAGGATCACGTTATCCAGGCCACGCAGCGGGCTTTCGAACTCTTCATCGTTGGAGCGTGGCTCGACCGGGAACACGTCGATGGCAGCGCCGATCAGGTGCTTGTCCTTGATGGCCGCGGCCAGGTGATCGAGTTCGACCACGGTGCCGCGGGCAGCGTTGATCAGGATGGCGCCTTTTTTCATCGCGCGGATTTCCTTCTCGCCGATCATCCACTGGGTGGAGGGCAGCTCAGGCACGTGCAGCGAGACGATATCGGCCAGGCCGAGCAATTCGTGCAGGCTGGTCACCTGGACAGCATTGCCCAGCGGCAGCTTGGTCAGCGGATCGAAGAAGTACACCTGCATGCCCAGGCTTTCGGCCAGTACAGACAGTTGGGTACCAATGGAGCCGTAACCGACGATGCCCAGCTTCTTGCCGCGAATCTCGAAGGAGTTGGCTGCGCTCTTGATCCAGCCGCCACGATGGCACGAGGCGTTCTTTTCCGGAATCCCGCGCAGCAGCAGGATGGCTTCGGCCAGCACCAGTTCGGCTACCGAACGGGTGTTGGAGTACGGTGCGTTGAACACTGCGATACCGCGCTGACGGGCAGCTTCCAGGTCGACCTGGTTGGTACCGATGCAGAAGCAACCGACGGCGACCAGTTTCTTGGCGCAGTCGAAGATTTCTTCGGTCAATTGGGTACGTGAGCGGATGCCGATGAAGTGCGCGTCGGCGATCTTTTCCTTCAACTCTGCTTCGGGCAACGAACCAGTGAGGTATTCGATGTTGGTGTAGCCGGCAGCCGTCAGGGTATCGACTGCGTTCTGGTGTACACCTTCAAGAAGAAGGAACCGGATCTTGCTCTTGTCGAGAGAAGTCTTGCTCATCTGCGTAAACCTGTATCCCGGAGAAAAGTGGCGAGGGTGATGCCAGGTGCCCGTGGGCAGCTCTAGCATGAACAGCGGGGGCGCTATGCTAGCATACGCGACACAATCTGAGCTTATCCCGACAGGTGAAGCGTGCTCAGGGTGACCATGAATAAAGCGAGAGTTCAGGCGATGACCCAGCCCGCTGTATTGGATGAGTTGAAGACCCTGGTCGACCCCGGCAAGGTGTTGACCGACCCCGAATCCCTGCAAGCCTATGGCAAGGACTGGACGCGCCATTACCCGCCTGCGCCCAGCGCCATCGTCCTGCCCCGTACGATCGAACAGGTGCAGGCCATCGTGCGCTGGGCCAATACCCATCGTGTGGCGCTCGTGCCTTCCGGCGGGCGTACCGGGTTATCCGCGGGCGCCGTGGCCGCCAACGGGGAGGTGGTGGTCGCCTTCGATTACATGAATCTCATCCTGGATTTCAACGCCTTCGACCGTACCGTGGTCTGCCAGCCAGGGGTCATTACCCAGCAGGTGCAGGCGTTCGCCGAGGAGCAGGGCCTGTATTACCCGGTGGACTTCGCCTCCAGTGGCTCCAGTCAGATAGGCGGCAACATCGGCACCAATGCCGGTGGCATCAAGGTGATCCGCTACGGCATGACCCGCAACTGGGTCGCGGGCCTCAAGGTGGTCACCGGCAGCGGCGAGTTGCTGGAATTGAACAAGGGCTTGATCAAGAACGCCACCGGCTACGACCTGCGCCAGCTGTTCATTGGCGCCGAAGGTACGCTGGGTTTCGTGGTCGAGGCCACCCTGCGCCTGGACCGCGCACCGCGCAACCTCACCGCCATGGTGTTGGGCACGCCTGATTTCGACTCGATCATGCCTGTACTGCACGCTTTCCAGGGCAGGTTGGACCTGACGGCGTTCGAGTTTTTCTCCGACAAGGGCCTGGCCAAGATCCTGGCGCGCGGTGACGTGCCTGCGCCTTTCGAAACACCATGCCCGTTCTACGCCTTGCTGGAGTTCGAGGCCGGCACCGATGCGGTGGCCAACGAAGCCTTGGCTACCTTCGAACACTGTGTCGAGCAAGGTTGGGTGCTCGATGGCGTGATGAGCCAGAGCCAGGCGCAGCTGAAGAATTTGTGGAAGCTGCGCGAATACCTGTCCGAAACCATTTCGCACTGGACACCGTACAAGAACGACATCTCCGTGACCGTCTCGAAAGTGCCGGCATTCCTGCGCGACATCGATGCCGTCGTCCAGGCGCATTACCCCCACTATGAGGTGATCTGGTACGGGCACATCGGCGACGGCAACCTGCACCTGAACATCCTCAAGCCCGAGCACATGAGCAAGGATGACTTCTTCGCGTCCTGCACCGAGGTCAACCAGTGGGTGTTCGAGATCGTCCAGCGCTACGACGGTTCGATCTCCGCCGAGCACGGTGTGGGCATGACCAAGCGCGATTACCTGGGCTACAGCAGGTCCCCTGAAGAAATCGCCTGCATGAAGGCAATCAAGGCCGTGTTCGACCCTGCGGGCATCATGAATCCGGGTAAGATCTTCGCACCTGAATAAAAAGCGGTATCCAGAGGAGTGGCCATGAATTACCAGCACCAGTATGCAGACGGCACGCGCATTCATTTTCCACTGGGCAAGGTGGTATGCATCGGGCGTAACTACGCCGAGCATGCCAAGGAGCTGGACAATCCTATTCCGACCGAACCCCTCCTGTTCATCAAACCGGGCAGTTGCGTGGTGCCGGCCGAGGGCGGGTTCAAGATTCCTGCCGAACGTGGGTCGGTGCATTACGAGGTGGAAATCGCGGTGTTGCTGGGCAAGTCGCTGTCCACGCGGCCGAGCCAGGAGGAGGTGCTCGATGCCATTTCCGGATTTGCGCCGGCCTTGGACCTGACCCTGCGGGACGTGCAGGCCAAGCTCAAGGAAAAGGGCTTGCCTTGGGAGTTGGCCAAGTGTTTCGACGGCGCCTGCGTGTTGCCGCCCTTCGTCTCTGCCGCCAGCTTCGAAGACATCACGGCGATTGCGGTGCGCCTGACGGTAAACGGCGAAGTCCGCCAGGACGGCTCCAGTGCAATGATGCTCAACCCGATCGTGCCGATGATCCAGCACATGGCTGCGCAGTTTTCGCTGCAGGCCGGCGACGTCATCCTGACCGGCACACCAGCAGGCGTAGGCCCCTTCAACGTGGGCGATGACGTGGTCCTGGAGCTGCCAGGGGTTAGCCGGTTCGAGAGTCGGGTGCTCTAAACCACTACCCACCTGATTTTTCGCAGATGATCCGCCTTGGCCAAGGCTCCGGTCAGGCGGCCCATCCCCGCGTCATCTGCGAATCGCCCTAGCGGGTTGACTGTTTTTTCACACGTCTTCTGGATAATGCGCAGACCTTCGCCTTTCTCCCCAGGACGTCTCGATGCAATCAAACGCCCCTGCCTCCTTCAAGCGCCCGTTCTACCTGCGCTGGCCGTTCGGCCTGGCCGTGGCAGTGGTGATTGCCTATGGCGTGGCCTTCGCCATGCATTGGGACGATCGGGCAGCGCTGTGGGTCAAGGAAGGCTTCGAAAGCACGGCCGAGCGCAGTGAAAGCGTGTGGCTGCCGGACTACACGGTGGATATCGACGCCAAGCCCTTGCCGGAAATGGCAGACTACGAAGCATCGGACCTCACGTACAACCCCAGTACCCGCACGCTATTCGCCGTCATGGGCAAGCAACCCTTCCTCACCGAGCTGAACCTGGACGGCGACGTGCTACGCAATATTCCCCTCAATGGCTGGGCAAACCCGGAAGGCGTCACCGTCATGGACGGCGGCTACCTGGCAATCACGGACGAGCGGCTGCATGACCTGACCGTGGTGAAAGTCGATGCCACCACCACCGCGCTCAACCATGCGGACTTCCCCAGCCACGACCTGGGGGCGTCGCAAAATGGCAACAAGGGCTACGAAGCCGTGGTCTGGGACGCCTCGAAACAGCGGCTGGTCATCGGCGAGGAACGGCCGCCGCGCCTGTATGAATGGAAGTCCAATGGGCAAGGCCAACTAACGGGCGAAAAAACACCGCTGCCCAGTGATTCGCTCGACCTGCGAAACCTGTCGGCATTGGGCATTGATCCGCGAACGGGGCACCTGCTGGCGTTGTCTGCCGATTCCAACATGCTGCTGGAACTGGATGAGCAGGGTGAACAGGTCAGCTTCATGACCTTGCTGGGGGGCTTCAATGGTCTGCAGCACACCATTCCTAGGGCCGAAGGCGTGGCAATGGATGACCAGGGCACCCTGTACATGGTCAGCGAACCGGCATTGTTCTATCGCTTCACCAAAGGGTAGGTTTTTCCTGCTATTTGCATGATGGCATTAAGCTTTATTTCAGTTGTTTGTGGTTAGATTCGCCATCCTCCGTCGAGTCTGCCTTCATGCACCGTTATTTGCGTCTGTCACTGGTCCCTGTCGTCCTATGCCTGCTGTTGCTGGGCTGGATCGGGCAGGAATTTCGTCTGTTCGAACGTGCCTGGTTCAACCTCACCACGTGGTGGCAGCCGGCCGAGCAAAGCATTGGCCTGAATCGCTACCAGGTGGTGGTCGAGGGGCGGCCAATCGAAGGGCTGGATGACGATGTCTCGGCGCTGACCTACGACCCTGACCGCAAGAGCCTGTTCACCGTGACCAACGCCCGCTCTGAGCTGATCGAGCTGTCGCTGGATGGGCAAATCCTGCGACGCATCGCGCTGCACGGTTTCGGTGACCCCGAGGCGGTGGAGTACATCGGTCCGAATAGCTACGTGATCACCGACGAGCGCCAACAGCGGCTGATCCGTGTGCGGCTCACCGACGACACCTTGTCACTGGACGCTGCCCAGGCAGAGCAATTGACCTTGGGCATCGGCCTTAACGGTAACAAGGGTTTCGAAGGGCTGGCCTTCGATTCGGTGGGCAAGCGGCTGTTCGTGGCCAAGGAGCGCGACCCGATGCTCATCTACGAAGTGCACGGGTTTCCTCATGACGATCCGCAACAACCCTATGCCGTGAACGTGGTCCAGGACCGCAAGCGTGATTCGCGCCTGTTCGTGCGCGATCTGTCGAGCCTGCAGTTCGACGAGCGTAGTGGGCACCTGCTGGCGCTGTCGGATGAATCGCGCCTGGTGCTGGAGCTGGATGTGCAGGGGCGGCCACTGAGCACCTTGTCATTGCGCAAAGGGTTCCAGGGGCTCAAAGCGACAGTCCCGCAGGCGGAGGGCATTGCGATGGACGAGGCCGGGACCATCTATATGGTCAGTGAGCCGAACCTGTTCTACGTATTCAAGCAGCCGGCGCCGTGACCTTGTCGGCGTTCGGCAAGCCCCGGTCGGCGCAACCGTACCCGGGCATGCCGGCTTGCATGGTTACTCGGCCTTCAGGCTCTTCACGCCCTCGGCAGTGCCCAGCAGCAGCAGGTCGGCAGGCCGTGCGGCGAACAGGCCATTGGTAACCACGCCCACGATGGCATTGATCTGGGCTTCCAGCGCTACCGGGTCGGTGATCTGCAGGTTGTACACGTCGAGGATAACGTTGCCGTTGTCCGTGATCACGCCTTCACGGTAGACCGGGTCGCCGCCAAGCTTTACCAGCTGACGAGCAACATGGCTGCGGGCCATCGGGATGACCTCCACCGGCAGCGGGAAGTTGCCCAGAACCGGTACCAGCTTGCTGCCATCGGCGATGCAGATGAACGTCTTGGCCACGGCAGCAACGATCTTTTCCCGGGTCAGGGCCGCGCCACCGCCTTTGATCAGGTTCAGGTGTTCGTCGCTTTCATCGGCGCCGTCCACATAGAACTCCAGCTCGCTGACGCTGTTGAGCTCGTAGACCGGGATGCCATGGCCCTTGAGGCGCTGGGCCGTGGCTTCGGAGCTGGCGACCGCGCCGTCGAAGGCCGTCTTGTGCTGCGCCAGGGCGTCGATGAAGAAATTGGCGGTCGAACCGGTGCCCACGCCAACGACGCTTTTGTCATCGAGCTTGGGCAGAATGAAGTCGACGGCAGCCTGGGCAACGGCCTGTTTGAGTTGGTCCTGGGTCATGCGGGCTCCGAGATGGGGCAGGGCGGATGTAAAGGCGACCAGTATAACGGCAAGCGCGGCTTGGCTGTGGTCGTCCGACGTAACGCTGGGGTAGACTCCGAGCCCTTGTCCCGCGGCCAGTGATGCTTTCCCGATGCTCGAACAGTACGTCAAGAAGATCCTCACCTCGCGCGTCTATGACGTTGCCGTCGAAACCCCCTTGCACAGCGCCGGGCAGTTGAGCAAACGCCTGGGCAACCAGATCCTGCTCAAGCGCGAAGACCTGCAGCCGGTGTTCTCGTTCAAGATCCGCGGGGCCTACAACAAGCTGGCGCAGTTGACCGCAGAAGAGCTGGCCCGCGGCGTGGTCACCGCCTCGGCTGGCAACCATGCCCAGGGGCTGGCCCTCGCCGCACGGGAAATGGGCATCAAGGCCACCATCGTGATGCCCAAGACCACGCCTGAAATCAAGATCGAAGGCGTGCGCTCGCGCGGCGGCAAGGTGGTCCTTCACGGTGATTCGTTCCCCGAGGCATTGGCCTATTCGCTGAAACTGGTCGATGAAAAAGGCTTCGTCTACATTCACCCCTACGATGATCCGCATACCATTGCTGGCCAGGGCACCGTGGCCATGGAAATCCTGCGCCAGCACCCCGGTCGGCTGGACGCGATTTTCGTGCCGGTCGGCGGCGGCGGCCTGATCGCCGGCATCGCCGCCTACGTGAAGTACCTGCGCCCGGAAATCAAGGTCATTGGCGTTGAACCGGACGATTCCAACTGCCTGCAGGCCGCCATGGCCGCTGGCGAGCGGGTGGTGCTGCCGCAGGTCGGGTTGTTTGCCGATGGCGTGGCGGTGGCTCAGATTGGCCAGCACACCTTCGACATCTGCCGCCATCACGTGGACGAAGTCATCACCGTCAGCACCGACGAAATCTGCGCGGCGATCAAGGACATCTACGACGATACCCGTTCGATCACCGAGCCTGCGGGGGCACTGGGCGTGGCGGGCATCAAGCGATACGTGGAGATGTACGGGGTCAGCGGCCAGACACTGGTCGCCATCGATTCCGGGGCGAACGTCAATTTCGACCGCCTGCGCCATGTCGCGGAGCGGGCAGAACTGGGTGAAAAGCGCGAAGCCATCATCGCGGTCACCATCCCGGAGCGTCCCGGTAGCTTCAAGGCCTTCTGCGAGGCGGTGGGCAAGCGCCAGATCACCGAATTCAACTACCGCAAGCACACCTCCGATGAGGCGCACATCTTCGTGGGCGTGCAGACCCACCCGGAAAACGACCCCCGCGCGGCACTGGTGCAACAGTTGATCGACCAGGGCTTCCCGGTCACGGACCTGACCGACAATGAGCTGGCCAAATTGCACATTCGCCACATGGTGGGTGGGCACTCGGCCGGGGCGAGCGATGAAATGGTGCTGCGCTTCGAATTCCCCGAGCGGCCAGGGGCGCTGTTCAACTTCCTCGACAAACTGGGCGGGCGCTGGAATATCTCGATGTTCCACTACCGTAACCATGGCGCGGCAGATGGCCGTGTGGTGGCGGGGTTGCAGGTGCCTGAGGACGAGCGCCACCTGGTGCCGGCCGCGCTGGCCCAGATTGGCTACCCTTACTGGGATGAAACCCAAAACCCGGCCTACACGCTGTTCCTTGGCTGAACGGCTAAGCTCTTGCCCAGGGGGCGCGCCGCTTTGCAATGAACAGGCGGCGCAGCCTGGCGGGCTTTTCCGCTCGCAGCCCTTGTAACGCCACCGGCCCAGGACGAGTGACATGGAACACTTCAACACCCTCAAAGCCTTGCACGTGATCGGCACCGCACTGTTGTTGCTCGGTGCGCTGGGCGTGGCGATCTGGACGATGCGTGCCCGCCGGCAGGGCGACAGGGCGGTGTATGGCAGGCTGATGCAACGGCCCTTGGTCTTCGTCTGGCTGGTGATGGGTATCAGCCTGTTCAGCCTGCCGTTTACCGGTTGGTGGCTGGTGCACCTGGTAGGTTGGCCGCTGGGTCAGACCTGGCTACTGGCGTCGACTGCGCTATATACCGTGAGCGCGTTGGCCTGGGTATGGCTAGTAGTGCGCCTGAATCGGCTGCGCAGGACACCTGCACAGAATATGCGGCTAACGCTGGCATTGGCCGTATTCAGTACCGTGTGCCTGCTGTCCATCGCCGGGCTGATGGGCGCCAAGCCTGTCTGATCTTCGCCAAGGCATCCACTGATTGCCTGCCGGCAAAGCCTGGTTCACACACTTGCATAGCGCTGACGGTATATAAGCACCGCAGGCGCGTTGCTGCGCTCGCAGGCTTTGTGGAACAATGCGGTGACATGCGTTTGCGAGGTTGCTGCCGTGATCGACCCGGATGGTTTTCGCCCCAATGTCGGGATCATTCTCACGAATGATGCCGGGCAGGTGCTATGGGCTCGACGGATCAACCAGGATGCCTGGCAATTTCCACAGGGCGGTATCAACCCTGACGAGACGCCAGAAGATGCCCTGTACCGCGAGCTGAACGAAGAAGTTGGCCTTGAACGCGACGATGTGGAAATTCTTGCCTGCACCCGTGGTTGGTTGCGTTATCGTTTACCTCAGCGACTGGTGCGCACCCACAGCCAACCGTTGTGCATCGGCCAGAAACAGAAGTGGTTCCTGTTGCGCCTGATCAGCAATGAACAACGGGTGCGCATGGACCTGACCGGCAAGCCGGAGTTCGATGGCTGGCGCTGGGTGAGCTACTGGTACCCGCTGGGCCAGGTTGTGACATTCAAGCGCGAGGTCTATCGGCGCGCCCTGAAAGAGCTAGCACCGCGTCTTCTGACGCGCGACTGACGACGGAGTTCGACCCCGAGCCATGCTCAATACGCTGCGCAAGATCGTCCAGGAAGTAAACTCCGCCAAAGATCTCAAGTCGGCGTTGGGGATCATTGTCTTGCGTGTCAAAGAGGCCATGGCCAGCCAGGTCTGCTCGGTCTACCTGCTGGACCCGGAAACCAACCGGTTCGTGCTGATGGCCACCGAAGGGTTGAACAAGCGCTCGATCGGCAAGGTCAGCATGGCCCCCAACGAAGGCCTGGTCGGGCTGGTAGGCACCCGCGAAGAACCCCTTAACCTCGAAGATGCCGCTGCGCACCCGCGCTACCGGTACTTTGCCGAGACCGGCGAGGAGCGCTTCGCCTCCTTCCTGGGCGCCCCGATCATCCACCACCGCCGTGTGGTGGGTGTCCTGGTCATTCAGCAGCGCGAGCGTCGCCAGTTCGATGAGGGCGAAGAAGCGTTCCTGGTGACCATGAGTGCGCAACTGGCTGGGGTGATCGCCCACGCCGAGGCCACTGGCTCGATTCGCGGTTTGGGTCGCCAGGGCAAAGGCATCCAGGAAGCGCGATTCGTCGGTGTGCCTGGCTCCCCTGGCGCTGCCGTAGGGCGGGCCGTGGTGATGCTGCCACCGGCCGACCTGGAAGTGGTCCCGGACAAGACGGTCGAGGACATCGACGCCGAACTGCACCTGTTCCATGCGGCCCTCGAAGGGGTGCGTGCCGACATGCGCAAGTTGTCGGCCAAGCTGGCCACCCAACTGCGTCCCGAAGAGCGGGCGTTATTCGATGTCTACCTGATGATGCTCGAGGACGCTGCCCTGGGCGGCGAGGTGCGCGAGGTCATCAAGACGGGTCAATGGGCGCAGGGCGCACTGCGCCAGGTGGTGGGCGAGCACGTCAACCGCTTCGAACTGATGGATGACGACTACCTGCGCGAGCGGGCCTCCGACGTCAAGGACCTGGGCCGACGCTTGCTCGCCTACCTGCAACAGGCACGCTCGCAGTCTTTGGTCTACGCCGACAACACTATTCTGGTCAGCGAAGAACTGACCCCGGCCATGTTGGGCGAAGTGCCCGAAGGCAAGCTGGTGGGCCTGGTCTCGGTATTAGGCTCGGGCAACTCGCACGTGGCCATTCTGGCCCGCGCCATGGGCATTCCGACCGTCATGGGCCTGGTCGACCTGCCCTATTCGAAGGTCGATGGCATCGAGCTGATCGTCGATGGCTACAAAGGGGAGGTCTTTACCAACCCCAGCGAGGTGCTGCGCAAGCAGTACAGCGACGTGGTCGAGGAAGAGCGCCAGCTGGCCCAGGGCCTGGACGCCTTGCGCGAGCTGCCCTGCGTTACCCCTGACGGGCACCGCATGCCGCTGTGGGTCAATACCGGCCTGCTGGCCGACGTGGCCCGCGCCCAGCAGCGTGGCGCCGAAGGGGTAGGCCTGTACCGCACTGAAGTGCCGTTCATGATCAACCAGCGCTTCCCCAGCGAAAAAGAGCAGTTGGCGATTTACCGCGAACAACTGGCGGCTTTCCATCCACTGCCCGTGACCATGCGCACGCTGGACATCGGGGGCGACAAGGCGCTGTCCTACTTTCCGATCAAGGAAGAAAACCCCTTCCTGGGCTGGCGTGGCATTCGCGTCACACTCGACCACCCCGAGATCTTCCTGGTGCAGACGCGCGCCATGCTCAAGGCCAGCGAGGGCTTGAACAACCTGCGGATTCTGCTGCCGATGATTTCCGGCATTCACGAGCTCGAGGAAGCGCTGCACCTGATTCACCGCGCCTGGGGCGAGGTGCGCGACGAAGGCACCGATGTGCCAATGCCGCCGGTGGGCGTGATGGTGGAAATCCCGGCCGCGGTGTACCAGACCCGGGAACTTGCGCGGCAAGTGGACTTCCTGTCGGTGGGTTCCAATGACCTTACCCAGTACCTGCTGGCTGTGGACCGTAACAATCCCCGGGTGGCCGACCTCTACGACTACCTGCATCCAGCCGTACTGCAGGCGGTCAACACTGTGGTCCGTGATGCCCATGCCGAAGGCAAGCCAGTGAGTATCTGCGGCGAAATGGCGGGCGACCCGGCCGCTGCCATCCTGCTCATGGCCATGGGCTTCGACAGCCTGTCGATGAACGCCACCAACCTGCCGAAGGTGAAGTGGATGCTGCGCCAGGTGAACATGAGCAAGGCCAAGGAGCTGCTGCAAGAGGCGCTGAGCCATGACAACCCGCAGGTCATCCACAGCTCGCTGCAGCTGGCACTGAAGAACCTCGGGCTTGCACGGATGATCGGGCCTGGGGCCAACAAGCCGCTCTGAGCGCCGCGTGTGCTGGCGCCTTGGCAGTTGACCTGCGCACAAGGCTGGCCTGGGTGATCAAACCACGCGTTTCACCTCCCCGACAAGGGACCCGAACGGGCCGAAGCTGCGTTCGATGAACTGCCTTTGTCCTCGATCATCGACGATCAGCACGGTACTGGCGCGTGTGCCGTAGTTCTGACTGGCGATGAACGCGCTCGACAACAGTTTTTCGGTTGCCAGGCCAACGCCTGTTTCCGGCAACTGGGCGTCGGCTACAGGCTCGTCATCGGCCAACAGTGCCAGCAGTTGCTCTGGATCGGGTTTTTCCAATAACCCCTCCAGGCGGCTGCGCGCCTTGACCAGTTTCGGCCATGGGGTATCAAGCTGCGCATTGGAAAGCCCGTACACCCCTGCCTCAAGCAGGCGTGGCGCTGCTTCCCTGGCGTTGACGTACCCCAGGGCATGGTCATCGCCGATGAGCAGGTTGAACCCTGAATACTGGTCGGCTCGGCTGGCCACCTGAGCCAGATACGCCTCCACGGTTTGCTCTCCCTTCAGAAAAGCGGCCACCAATTCGCCACGCGAACGCGATCCCAGTGCCTGCCTGGGGTCGCGGATATTGGTCAACGCGGCGAAACGTCCCTGCGGGCCGATCCCCAGCCAAGTCCCGCCAGCCTCCAGGTCCCTACCGGCGTACACCTGCGGCGCCTCTTCCCACGGTGCCAACGCCAGGGTAGGGCGGGCGTAGAACTCATCACGGTTGGCCGCCACGATCAGGGGCAGGGCATGCCCTGGCCGCCACGCCAATACGATCAGGCACATTCTTCGGGTCCTGTGTTTTCTTACACTGTACCCAGGCAGCGGGACAGATCCAACCTGACACAGACTTCACTAGAGCCGCGAACCCAGCTTCCGTTACCATGCCGGATTGATTTCTCGGGGAAGCCGAATGGAATTCGTGCTCTATCTGGTATTAGGTGCATGTGCGGGGGTGCTGGCCGGCCTGTTCGGCGTGGGCGGGGGCATCATCATCGTGCCTGTGCTCGTGTTCAGCTTCACGTTGCAGGGCTTTGACGCTTCGGTGTTGACGCACCTTGCGGTAGGCACATCCCTGGCATCCATCGTCTTCACCTCCATCAACGCCGTGCTCGAGCATCACCGCAAAGGCGCGGTGCAATGGCCGATCTTTGCCTGGATGACCTTGGGGATCCTGCTGGGTGCTGCTGTCGGGGCCAAGACGGCGTCGCTGATCCAGGGGCCCATGCTGCAGAAGATCATTGGCGTCTTCGCCTTGGTGATTGCCGCGCAGATGGCACTGGACCTCAAGCCCAAGGCCAGCCGCGGTGTGCCCGGCAAGGCTGCACGGGTGGCAGCGGGTGGCGTGATCGGCTGGGCGTCGGCCATTTTCGGCATCGGTGGCGGCTCGCTGACTGTACCCTTCCTGACCTGGCGCAGCCTGCCCATGCAGCAGGCCGTGGCGACGTCGTCAGCGTGTGGCCTGCCCATTGCGATCGCCAGTGCAGCGGGTTTCATGGTGCTGGGCTGGCATGAACCCCAGCTGCCGCCGCACAGCGTCGGTTACATCTACCTGCCGGCGATGGTCGGCATCGCCGTGACCAGCATGTTTTTCGCACGTTACGGGGCGCGGCTGGCTCACAGACTGTCACCGCGCCTGTTGAAGCGCCTGTTTGCGGCCCTGTTGTTCTGTGTAGGCCTGAGCTTTCTGATTTGAATCGAGAGGATGTTAAATGCTGCCTTACCCGCAGATAGACCCCGTGGCACTGGCCATCGGACCGCTGAAAATCCATTGGTATGGCCTGATGTACCTGATCGGCATTGGCGGGGCCTGGTTGCTGGCTACCCGCCGCCTCAACCGGTTCGACCCTACCTGGAGCCGCGAAAAGCTTTCCGACCTGGTCTTCTGGCTGTCGATGGGCGTGATCGTAGGGGGACGTTTGGGCTATGTGCTGTTCTACGACCTGCACGCGTACCTAGCCAACCCGACGTTGATCTTCGAGGTCTGGAAAGGCGGCATGTCGTTCCACGGCGGTTTCATTGGCGTGATGCTGGCTGCACTGTGGTTCGGCAAGCGCAACAACAAGTCGTTCTTCGAACTCATGGACTTCGTCGCCCCGCTGGTGCCAATCGGCCTGGGTGCCGGGCGTATCGGCAATTTCATCAATGCCGAGCTGTGGGGCAAACCGACCGATGTGCCATGGGCGATGATCTTCCCGCCGTTCAGCGACCCGGCGCAGTTGCCGCGCCACCCTTCGCAGCTGTATCAGTTCGCCCTCGAAGGCGTGGCACTGTTCGTGATTCTCTGGCTGTACTCGCGCAAACCCCGGCCAACCATGGCAGTTTCCGGAATGTTCGCGTTGTTCTACGGTATTTTCCGTTTCATCGTCGAGTTCGTGCGGGTGCCGGATGCCCAGCTCGGTTACCTGGCGTGGGGATGGCTGACCATGGGTCAGATTCTGTGCATCCCCATGATCGTGGCTGGCCTTGGGCTCATCTGGTGGGCTTATAATCGCAAGCCTACGGCGACACCCGCCTGATCACTCTCCCGGCAGGGGCGATCCCCCTGCCGTCTAGCTACAGGTAAGCCATGAAACAGTATCTGGACCTGGTCCGCGACGTTATCGAAAACGGCACGTTGCAGGAAAACCGTACCGGCATCCGCACCATCAGCCTGCCAGGGGCGATGCTGCGCTTCGACCTGCAGAAGGGCTTCCCCGCTATCACCACGCGCAAGCTGGCGTTCAAGTCGGCCATCGGCGAAATGGTGGGCTTCCTGCGCGGGGTTCGCAACGCCGGCCAATTCCGTGAGTTGGGTTGCAAGGTCTGGGACCAGAACGCCAACGAAAATGCCCAGTGGTTGGCCAACCCGTTCCGCCAGGGCCATGACGACCTCGGCGAGATCTACGGGGTACAGTGGCGGCAATGGCCGGGCTACAAGCGCATCGCCCTGAGCAATCAGGCCGCGATCGAGATGGCGGAAAAGGCCGGCTTTCGGCAGATTGCCCAGGATGAAGAGGATGGCGTGGCGTTTGTCATCCTGTACAAGGCCATCGATCAGGTCCGCCAGTGCCTGGACACCATCGCCAACGATCCTGGCAGCCGGCGCATCCTGTTCCACGGCTGGAACTGCGCCCAGTTGGACGAAATGGCCCTGCCGCCTTGTCACTTGCTCTACCAGTTCCACCCCAACGTGGAAACGCGCGAGCTTTCACTGACGCTTTACATCCGCTCCAACGACCTTGGCCTGGGTACACCATTCAACCTCACCGAAGGAGCGGCATTGCTGGCGCTGTTCGGCCGGCTGACCGGCTACACGCCGCGCTGGTTCACCTATTTCATCGGCGACGCCCATGTGTACGAGAATCACCTGGACATGCTCAACGAGCAGCTCAAGCGCGAGCCGCTGGAAGCGCCAAAACTGGTGATTAGCGATCGGGTCCCGGCGTTCGCCGAGACAGGCAAGTACGAGCCGCAGTGGCTTGAGCAGATCGAGCCAAGTGATTTCTGGCTCGAAGGGTATGAGCATCATGCCCCGATGACGGCGCCGATGGCGGTCTGAGGGATCCCTTCATACCCCCGGTGCACGACCTCGGAGCGGCCTAGCCGGGCCGCTCCTACCCAAAATCCGCTAGCCCTCAGGTGCGGTGCAAGACAATTGTTCCGGCAGGCTAGTCACGCCCACTAATGCCCATGGCTACGCCCAACATGTGAATGCTCGATATCCGGCACCGTCACAGCGCCGTTGGTTTCCAGCTGCTGCAGAATGGCGCATTGCGCGCCTTCCTCGTTACACCGTCTTCGCAAATCCATCAGTTGCGCCTGTAATGCCACCAACCCATCGAGCCGGGCCTGGACGTGCTCGATATGCTCGTCGATCAAGGCATTCACGCTGCCGCACGAGGCCTGAGGGCTGTCACGCAGCTGCAGCAGGCTGCGGATTTCATCGAGCGTCATGTCCAGCGTGCGGCAGTTGCGTATGAATGTCAGGCGCTCGACATGCGCTTGCGTATACATCCGGTAATTGCCCTCGCTGCGCGCAGGCTCAGGCAGGAGCTTTTCGCGTTCGTAATAACGAATGGTCTCCACAGCGCAGTCCGTCGCCTTGGCAAGGTCGCCGATCTTCATGTTGAAAACTCCTGGCATCCGCTTGACCCTATAGTGGCTACAGGGTGTTCACTTGGCAACAGACTCAATTAAGGATGACCCATGAACAAGTCTGTCAGCCCTGAACACACGCATCATCATGAGCACAATCATGACCATGCCCTTGACGACGTGCGCCATGGCGATCAGGGTCATACCTGTTGCAGCACGCAGGCCGCGCCTGCCCACGTGCAGTTGACGTCCAGTCCCAGCGAGCAGGCCCAGCTCAGCCTTTTCCGTATCGATGCCATGGATTGTCCGACCGAGCAGACGCTGATCCAGGACAAACTGGGCAAGATGGCTGGCATCGAGGCGCTGGAATTCAACCTCATCAGTCGCATCCTGGGGGTCAGGCACACGCTCGATGGCACGTCCGACATCGAACGGGCCATCGACAGCCTGGGGATGAAAGCCGAGCCGCTCGTGGGTGATGCGGACAGCGCTACCGTGCCAGCGCCGCCGCGCCAGCAGGGTTGGTGGCCGCTGGCGCTGTCTGGTCTGGCAGCACTGGGCGCCGAAATCGTGCACTTCGCCCAGCTCGCGCCGCAATGGCTGGTGGCCGCGCTGGCACTGGCGGCGATCCTGGGTTGTGGTCTGGGTACCTACAAGAAGGGCTGGATTGCGCTAAAAAACCGAAACCTCAACATCAACGCCCTCATGAGCATCGCGGTCACCGGTGCGTTGCTGATCGGCCAATGGCCGGAAGCAGCCATGGTGATGGTGCTCTTTACCGTGGCCGAACTGATCGAAGCCCGCTCGCTGGACCGTGCACGCAATGCCATTGGCGGGCTCATGCAGTTGGCGCCGGACATGGCGACCGTGCAACAGGCCGACGGCCAATGGCGCGAAATGGACGTACGTGAAGTCGTTGTCGGCGCGACGATGCGCGTACGGCCAGGCGAGCGTATCGGGCTCGATGGCCAGGTGATCAGCGGGCAGTCCAGCGTCGATCAGTCCCCGATCACCGGTGAAAGCCTGCCGGTGGAGAAGGGCCTGGGCGACAAGGTCTTCGCCGGCACCATCAACCAGGCAGGTGCCCTGGAAATCAAAGCCACCGCCGTGGCCGGTCAGTCCACACTGGCTCGCATCATCAAGGCTGTCGAGCAGGCGCAAGGGGCGCGGGCGCCAACCCAGCGCTTCGTCGACCGGTTTTCGCGGATCTATACGCCGGCGGTGCTGGCCCTTGCGCTGGCCGTGGCGATCGTCCCGCCGCTTCTGCTGAACGGCACCTGGTTCGACTGGGTGTATCGTGCGCTTGTGCTGCTGGTAGTGGCATGCCCCTGTGCACTGGTGATCTCGACCCCCGTCACCATCGTCAGTGGCCTGGCGGCTGCGGCGCGCAAAGGCATCCTGATCAAGGGCGGGGTGTACCTCGAAGGCGGGCGCCACCTGGACTTCCTGGCCCTGGACAAGACCGGCACGATCACCCACGGCAAGCCGGTCCAGACAGACTTCAAGGCCCTGCAACCGGCGTTCGAGCATCGTGCGCAGGCCCTGGCATCGAGCTTGGGTGCACGCTCCGATCACCCCGTGTCGCGGGCGATAGCCCAGTTCGGCCAGGACAACGACCTGCCCCACAGTGAGGTCCGGGATTTCACCGCGCTCGCGGGCCGTGGCGTGCGTGGCACCATCGAGGGTGAGGTGTTGCACTTGGGCAACCATCGCCTGGTCGAGGAGCTGGGGCTGTGTTCACCCGAACTGGAAACCCAGCTCGATGCCTTGGAACAGCAGGGCAAGACGGTGGTGTTGCTGCTCAACGCATCAGGCCCCCTGGCATTGTTTGCGGTGGCCGATACCGTCAAGCAAAGCAGCCGGCAAGCCATTGCCGAGCTTCATGCACTGGGCATCCAGACAGCCATGCTGACCGGTGACAACCCGCACACCGCCGCGGCCATCGCGCGTACGGTAGGCATCGATCGGGCCGAAGGTAACCTTCTGCCAGCCGACAAGCTCAGTAGCATCCAGGCGCTGTACGACCAAGGTCATCGCGTCGGCATGGTCGGGGACGGCATCAACGACGCGCCGGCGCTGGCCCGGGCCGAAATCGGCTTCGCCATGGCGGCGGCTGGCACCGACACTGCCATCGAAACGGCCGATGTGGCGCTGATGGACGATGACCTGCGCAAGATCCCTGCGTTCATCAGGCTGTCGCGGCACACCGCAGCGATCCTCAAGCAAAATATCGTGCTGGCCTTGGCGATCAAGGCGATTTTCCTGGGCATTACCTTCGCCGGGCTGGCCACCATGTGGATGGCCGTATTCGCCGATATGGGCGTGAGCCTGCTGGTGGTGTTCAACGGCTTGCGCTTGTTGCGCAAGTGACCACCGCCTGAAAGGCCAGGCCTAGAGCTGCTGTACCAGCGCTTCGAGCTGCTCCTGACGCTGGGCCTGGTTCGGTTTAGCACCTGGGTTGAGCGTGGACCATTGCGGGTGCGCGCGAGCCCGCACCAGCGGTTCGGGCAGCTTGCCCTGACGCCAGGTCTTTTCATCCAAGGGGCCCAGGCGAATACTGTCCTGAGCGGCGTGCCCACGGTGGTCCAGTGCCACCATCAGCTGTTGCTGACGCAAGGCCAGCAAGCGCAGGACGGTATCGTCGACGGTCAGCTCGCGTTTGCCCTTGAGCTTGCCCATCAGGCGCGCGCCATAGCCGCGTGCCGTCTGCAGGGCGCCGCCGGCGATGGCCCCGGCCAAGGCGGCGACGCCCAGGGTAAGCCCACCTGCCAGCAGGTCCACGCCGGCCCCGGCCGCCGCGCCTGCCGCTACACCGCCGCCTACACGCACTCCAAGCTGCTTCAGGGTTTCAGGATTGAACAGATCGTCCCCCCAGCGCCCGTCCAGCAACGGCAGGTCGCTGGCATGCGCGTCGTCGCGCCGGAACGCATAGAGCTTGAGCAGAGCCTCCACGCAGCGCTGTTCACGCTGGCGCACGGCCTGGTGGAGCGCCTCGATGGCCTGTGCCTGGGCAGAAGGTTCACCTTCCACGCTGCGACGACAGGCGGCGCAGTCCAGCAGCAATTCGGCGATCAGGCGTTTGCCACCTTGCTGGCGGGCCACCCGTTGGGCCTGCTGATCGTCGATCAGGCGCTGCAAGCTAGGGCGTGCATCTTCCAGCAGCAGGGCGAGGCTCTCATACAGGCGGCGCTCGCCATCTTCTGGTGGGGCTACGGTGTCGAATCTCACTAATGCATGAAGCCCAAGCCGGGCGAGGGCTTCACGCCACTGCGGTTCGCGATGCTGGGGGCTGGAGACAAAGTTGAGCACCGGCAGAAGTGGCTTGCCACAGCTGGCCAGCACGTCGAGTTCGTCACGGTACTTGGCCAGCACCGGCTCGCGGGCGTCGATGACATAGAGCCCGGCATCGCTTGCCAGCAGCTGGCGCAGCACCTTGGCCTCCTGCTCGAAGCGCTGGCGCGCCTCGCTGCCCTGCAGAAAGCGCTCCAGCCGCGCCGGGCCATCCAGGCGCTCGCCAGGGCGTTCGAGGCGTTCGAGGTAGTCGAGCAGGGCGATGGCGTCTTCCAGGCCCGGTGTGTCGTAGAGCTCCAGCAGAGGCTCCCCGTCCACGGACAAGCGAGCCCCTTCCACATGGCGTGTGGTGCTGGGGCGATGCGAGACCTCCCCGAAACCGACGTCACGCGTAAGGGTGCGTAACAGCGAGGTCTTGCCCACGTTGGTGTGGCCTACCACGGCCAGCTTCAAGGGCTCAGTCATGACCGTGCTCCAACCAGGCCAGGGGTAACGTATCGGCATGAGGGAGCCCCAGGCGATCCAGGGCTTCACGCCAGTCATTCAGGCGCCGTTCGTCGCGCAGCTGGTCAGCGACAGTAGGCAACAGCCAGATACGCGTACTGCCTGCATTGCGCGCCAGCTCGGCTAGCAAGGCCAGGCTACCGCGGTCCGGCGAGCGCTCAGGGTCGAGGGCAATGGTCAGGCGCGCGGGTGGAAAACGCCCCAGTTGCTCAAGCAGACGATGTCGCGACTCCCGGCTGTCCAGCACACCGGCATCGGCGACATTGGCGGGCAATGACGGCGGCCAGGGGCGCTGATCATCCAGCTCGACGCCGACCAGCAGTGCGCCGGCATTTTCAATGAGTGACGGCTGGGCCTTGAATTGCGGCAGTGTGTCGGGCGCATCGTCCTGCACGCCCAGGCGCTCGCTGTTGGGCATCAGCCTGTCGCGCAGCGGCATGTAGCCTGGCAGGTCCGTGTCCAGCGCCAGGCGTTGGCGCCCTTGCCGCCAGCGCCACAGGCATACGCCAGCCAGGAGCAGACGCGGCAGCACGCCATAGACCACCACCACGCCCAGCAGCCAGCTGGCCCATGCCTGGCGCGTCATGGCCAGGGCCGGTGCGGTGTCACCGCTGGCCCGGATCATGGCCGGGTCAGGTACCGCAAAGCCCAGCAGCGCGGGCAGGGCGCCCAGGGCCTGGGTCATGGCGATGAAGGGTTCGGCCGCCAGCAACGTGGTTTCCCAGACGAAGCCATAGCGCCGGGTGGCCAGCAATGTCAGCAGCACACCCACCGCGCTCAGCATGGCCACCAGCCACAGGCTGTGGACCAGCAAACCCAGCAACCAACGGCCCAGGCGTTGGCGTTGCAGCAGCACCAGCAGGGCCGGCGCCAGGTGGGCGGCACGGGCGTCGCGGGCAAAGCGTTCGCTCAACCACAGCCAAAGCCGCCCCAGCAGCGCGCCGTGCTCACCGCTCAGGAACAAGCCGATCAACCAGCCCAGCAACATGACCAGGTTCAGCCCCAGCAGGCTGCCCAGCGCCCAGAACACATTTACCGGTCGCTGCCCGTCACCCAGTGCGGCCAACGCCAGGCCGCCGCCACTGAGCACGGCCATCAACACCATCGCCACCAGCGCCAGGCGTGCCCCTTGCTTCCAACGGCGCAACGCGGCGGTCAAGCCGTCGCGTTCGGCCAGCAGCAGCGCGCGGGTCTCGATGCGCAGGGCCAGGCTGCCGCCTTGCTGGCGGGCACGGCGGTTGGCTTCCTGGTCCTCGAGAGGGCCGGCATGTTCTTCGCGCAGGCGTATCGCCTCGGTGAGCCAGCGCTTGTCCAGCAAAGAAGGTGCAGTCACAGGGTGTTCCATTGCACAGGTCGTGGCAGCAGCATAACTCACCCGCGCGGTGCTATTCTCGCCGGCATGAAGACATTACTGCCCTTAAGCCTGATCGTGGCCTGCGCCGAAAACCACGTGATAGGCATCGATAATTCCATGCCCTGGCATTTGCCGGGGGACTTCAAGTATTTCAAGGCCACCACCTTGGGCAAGCCCATCATCATGGGCCGCAAGACCTGGGACTCGCTGGGGCGGCCGCTGCCTGGGCGGTTGAATATCGTGGTCAGCCGGCAGCCCGGGCTGGAACTGTCCGGTGCCGAAGTTTTCGCTTCGCTGGAAGACGCGCTGGTGCGGGCTGATCAGTGGGCGCGCGAGCAAGGTGTCGACGAGCTGATGCTGATCGGTGGTGCGCAGCTCTACGGGCAGGCGCTGGAGCAAGGACTCGTCAGCCGGATGTACGTGACGCGGGTCGAGCTGTCGCCCAAGGGCGATGCCTGGTTCCCGGATTTCGATCGCAAGCAGTGGACGCTGCTGTCCAGTCAGGCGCAGGCTGAGGAAGGTAAGCCGTTGTATCACTTCGAGGTGTGGGACAAGGCCTGACGCCTGTTGCGCGAGGAAAGGGCCGCGCTGTGCGGCCCCCCGGTGAACTCAGGTATGGCTCAATGCTGCGTGTTCATCATCGGCCAGTACCTGCTTGTCGGTTTCCTTGAGCAGCTGGCTGGTTACCACGCCAGCCGTCATCGAACCGTTCACGTTCAACGCCGTACGGCCCATGTCGATCAGCGGCTCCACCGAAATCAGCAGGGCTACCAGCTCCACCGGCAAGCCCATGGCCGGCAGCACGATCAGCGCGGCGAAGGTAGCGCCGCCGCCAACCCCGGCCACACCGGCCGAACTGAGCGTGACGATGGCCACCAACGTGGCGATCCACAGCGGATCGAAGGTGTCGATGCCAACCGCTGGCGCGACCATCACCGCCAACATGGCAGGGTAAAGCCCGGCACAGCCATTCTGACCGATGGTGGTCCCGAATGAGGCGCTGAAGCTGGCGATAGACTGCGGCACGCCCAGGCGACGCGTCTGGGCCTCGATGTTCAGCGGGATGCTGGCAGCGCTCGAACGGCTGGTGAAGGCGAAGGTCAGAACGGGCCATACCTTGCGGAAGAAGCGCAGCGGGCTGACCCCGATCGCCGCCAGGATGATGGCGTGGACCACGAACATCAGCGCCAGGCCCAGGTAGGACACCACTACGAAGCTGCCTAACTTGAGGATGTCTTCCATGTTCGAGCTGGCCACCACCTTGGTCATCAATGCCAGCACGCCGTAAGGCGTGAGCTTCATGACCACGCGCACCAGGCGCATCACCCAGGCTTGCAGGGTATCGATGGCCGAGAGTGCACGCTGACCCTTTTCGGCGTCGTCCCTGATCAACTGCAAGGCGGCCAGGCCGACGAAGACGGCAAAGATGACCACGCTGATGATCGATGTCGGCTTGGCCCGCGCCAGGTCGCCAACCGGATTGCTGGGGATGAACGAAAGCAGCAGTTGCGGGATGTTGAGGTCGGCGACCTTGCCTGCATAGTCGCTGTGGATCACCTGCATGCGTGCGCTCTCCTGGGCGCCTGCCACCAGGCCTTCGGCACTGAGGCCAAAGAGGTTGGTCAGCAGGATGCCGATCAGGGCAGCGATGGCCGTGGTCAGCAGCAGCGTGCCGATGCTCAGGACGCTGATGCGCCCCAGGGAAGAGGCATTGTGCAGACGCGCCACGGCGCTGAGGATGGAGGCGAAGATCAGCGGCATGACGATCATCTGTAACAGGCCTACGTAGCCGTTACCGACCAGGTCCAGCCAGGTGATGGTGGTCTTGAGCACGGGGTGCCCTGCGCCATAGATCGTATGCAGGGCCAGGCCGAAGCCCACGCCAAGTGCCAGGCCCAGCAGCACTTTCTTGGCCAGGCTCCAGTCGGTACGGCGGGTCTGCGCCAGTCCCAGCAACAAGGCCAGGAACGCCAGCAGGTTTAGCAACAGTGGCAGGTTCATTGAAGATCCGGAAACGAGAAGATGAGTCGCCGCCTCTATGTGCGATTGCGAGCGGAAATGCTAACAGCCTGAAAACAAACGAATTTATACCCAAATGGAATTTATATAGTCGCAAATGGAATAAAGAGGCGTCGTGGATTGCAATGAACACGGCGTTTACTGGGGCGTAAAGGTCGCAATCGAGCGGTGCCGACAGGGCTCACTCGACTAGCGTCTGTCAGTCGTTTCAGGAGATTCGTACATGAACGTTGCGCTCAAAACCGCCGCCATCGGCCTATCCCTGCTGTTCAGCTGGCAAACCTTCGCAACCGAGCTTGACCACTGGCCAGCCGAAGCCGCCACACAGCTCGACCGCATGATCACCGCCAACGCCCATAAAGGTAACTACGCGGTGTTCGACATGGACAACACCAGTTACCGCTACGACCTTGAAGAAGCGTTGTTGCCATTCATGGAGAACAGAGGGCTGCTGAGCCGTGACAAGCTGGACCCTTCGCTGAAACTCATCCCCTTCAAGGACAGCGCCGAGCACAAGGAAAGCCTGTTCAGCTACTACTACCGGCTGTGTGAGATCGACGACATGGTCTGCTACCCCTGGGTGGCGCAAGTGTTTTCCGGCTTCACCCTCAAGGAACTGAAAGAACAGGTAGACGCGCTCATGGCATCCGGCAAGCCTGTGCCTAGCACCTACTACGACGGGGATCAGGTCAAGGCCATCGAAGTGCAGCCGCCCAAGGTCTTCAAGGGCCAGGCCGAGCTGTACAACAAGTTGATGGAGAACGGCATTGAAGTCTACGTGGTGTCAGCCGCTTCCGAAGAGCTGGTGCGCATGGTCGCCTCTGACCCCAAGTATGGCTACAACGTGAAGCCGCAGAACGTCATCGGGGTCAGCCTGCTGCTCAAGGATCGTGCCACGGGGCAATTGACCACGGCACGCAAGCAGATCAGCGCTGGGCACTACGATGCCAAGGCTAACGAAGGGCTCGAACTGACCCCTTACCTGTGGACGCCCGCCACGTGGATGGCGGGCAAGCAAGCGGCGATCCTGACCTACATCGATGAATGGAAGAAGCCCGTGCTGGTGGGCGGCGATACCCCGACCAGCGATGGCTATATGCAGTTTCATGGCGTGGATGTCACCAAGGGCGGGATCCACCTGTGGATAAACCGCAAGCCCAAGTACATGGAGCAGCTCGAAGGAATGATCGCCAGGCAGGCAGCGGCCCAGGCCAAGGAAGGGTTGCCGGTGACGGCGGACAAGAACTGGGTGATCGTGACGCCTGAACAGATTCAGTGAGCAGGTTGCATCCGTGATGGATGCGCGAGGCCGCTGTCTTGGCAATAAAAAACCGGCGCTCGAAGCGCCGGTTCTCGTCATGCTGGATGGGTATCACAGCCCTTCGAGCATCGCCTTGTTGCGCACGGCACCTTTGTCGGCACTGGTCGCCAACAGGGCGTAGGCCTTCAAGGCTGTCGTCACCTTGCGCGGGCGTACCTCAGCCGGTTTCCAGCCCTTCTTGTCCTGCTCGGCGCGGCGCTCGGCCAGCTCGTCATCGCTGACCAGCAGGTTGATCGAGCGGTTGGGGATATCGATCAGGACTTTGTCGCCGTCGCGCACCAGGCCGATGGCGCCGCCTGCTGCGGCTTCCGGCGAGGCATGACCGATGGACAGGCCCGAGGTGCCTCCCGAGAAGCGGCCGTCGGTGAGCAGGGCGCACGCCTTGCCCAGGCCCTTGGACTTGAGGTACGACGTGGGATACAGCATTTCCTGCATGCCCGGGCCACCTTTCGGGCCTTCGTAGCGGATGATCACGATGTCGCCGGCCTTCACTTCGTCGGCGAGGATGCCACGCACGGCGCTGTCCTGGCTTTCGAAGATCTTGGCCGTGCCTTCGAACACGTGGATCGATTCGTCGACACCGGCGGTTTTCACCACGCAGCCGTCCAGGGCGATGTTGCCGTACAGCACGGCCAAACCACCTTCTTGTGAATAAGCGTGCTCGAAGCTGCGGATACAGCCGTTCTCGCGGTCGTCATCCAGGGTTTCCCAACGCGTCGACTGGCTGAACGCGGTCTGGGTCGGGATGCCGGCTGGGCCAGCCTTGAAGAAGGTATGCACTGCCTCGTCGTCGGTCTGGGTGATGTCCCACTTGGCGATGGCTTCTTCCATGCTGCGGCTATGCACGGTGGGCAGGTCGGTGTGCAGCAGGCCGCCACGGGCCAGCGAGCCCAGGATGCTGAAGATACCGCCGGCGCGGTGCACGTCCTCCATGTGGTACTTCTGGATGTTGGGCGCCACCTTGCACAGCTGCGGCACCTTGCGCGACAGACGATCGATGTCGCGCAGGTCGAATGCCACTTCGCCTTCCTGCGCCGCAGCCAGCAGGTGCAGGATGGTGTTGGTCGACCCCCCCATGGCGATGTCCAGCATCATGGCGTTCTCGAACGCCTTGAAGTTGGCGATGCTGCGCGGCAGGACCGATGCGTCGTTCTCGCCGTAGTACCGCTTGCACAGCTCGACGATGGTGCGGCCGGCCGTCAGGAACAACTGCTCGCGGTCCGAGTGGGTGGCCAGGGTGGAGCCGTTGCCCGGCAGGGCCAGGCCCAACGCCTCGGTCAGGCAGTTCATCGAGTTGGCGGTGAACATGCCAGAGCACGATCCGCAGGTAGGGCAGGCGCTGCGCTCGTATTCGGCGACCTTTTCATCGGAGGCCGTGCTGTCGGCGGCGATGACCATGGCGTCGACCAGGTCCAGGCCATGGCTGGCCAGCTTGGTCTTGCCGGCTTCCATCGGGCCGCCGGAGACGAAGATCACCGGAATGTTCAGGCGCAAGGCGGCCATCAGCATGCCGGGGGTGATCTTGTCGCAGTTGGAGATGCAGACGATGGCATCGGCACAGTGCGCGTTGACCATGTACTCCACCGCGTCGGCGATGATTTCACGGCTGGGCAGCGAGTACAGCATGCCGTCGTGACCCATGGCGATGCCGTCATCGACCGCGATGGTGTTGAATTCCTTGGCCACGCCACCGGCGCGCTCGATCTCGCGAGCGACCAGCTGGCCCAGGTCCTTTAGGTGCACATGGCCCGGCACGAACTGGGTGAAGGAGTTGGCGATGGCGATGATCGGCTTCTTGAAGTCTTCGTCCTTCATGCCGGTGGCACGCCACAGGGCGCGTGCACCTGCCATGTTGCGGCCGTGGGTGGAAGTCTTGGAACGATAATCAGGCATGAAACACTCCTGGCGGCTTAATCAGGTCACAGAAAGGGGAGTGAGCTTCTCTTGTCCTCTGTACCGCAGGCCGGTTGCCACTGGCACGGATGGGGCCGAAGACCGCGCGGGATCGCCGCGTGCTTGGCCAGAGCTCATAAACCCGCCGGGGGATGACTGGCGATGAATAGCCCGATTCTACACCGCTGGCGCCGGGAAGGCATGACGATGTGCCCAGGCGGCGTTTTTGGGCGGAAACCCGAAGTTGTAGGAACCGTCTGAAACGATCCGTGTGAGGCTGACCTGTACCTTACTTGCCATTATCATTCGGCCGCCGTATGTGCGGCTTGACGAGATAACCCTCAATGGACCTTCCCAGTTTACCGGTTCGTCACGAACTGCAATCTGGCACTGAGCGCGCCGCCGCCAGGGCTGCCGAGGGCTTGAGTCTGCGAGGCTGAAGCCTGCAGGCGCCTGGTCGGCGCCTGGAGAACTTCATGCAAAACCCTATCGATAAAACCACCGCTGTTTGTGCCGTAGACGCTGCGCTCGATACGCAACGGCGGCAAACCACCGAAAGCTTCCACAAAGGCGCTTCCATCACCAACACCATCGGTGACCTGCGGCATGCGACCCTCGGGTTGCTGTACCGCAAGCGTGTGCTGTGGCTGGTGCTGCTGGTGTTCGGCAACCTGTTCTCAGGGGCCGGCATCGCGGCCTTCGAAGAAACCATTGCCGCGCATATCGCCCTGGTGTTCTTTCTGCCACTGCTGGTCGACAGCGGCGGCAATGCAGGCTCCCAGTCGGCAACCCTCATGGTCAGGGGCCTGGCCACAGGCGAGGTGACGCTGAGCGACTGGGGGCGAATGCTGGGGCGCGAATTTGGCGTCGCGCTGCTGCTGGGCTGCACCATGGCGGTAGCCGTGGCATCGCTTGGGCTGCTGCGTGGCGGCCCGCAGATCGCCTTGATCGTGGCCAGCAGCATGGTGGTGATCGTGCTGGTCGGCAGCCTGATCGGCATGAGCCTGCCGTTTCTGCTGAGCCGGCTCAAGCTGGACCCCGCCACGGCCAGCGGGCCGCTGATCACCTCAATTGCCGACGCAGCAGGCGTGTTGGTGTACTTCGGGATCGCGACCCAGGTGCTTGGGCTTTGAATAAGGCCATCGACTAGGTCGTCCTTGATGCCGCTCAGCTTATCGACAACGCTGTTCAGCGTTGCGTTGAGCGGCACGTCATTTAAAGCAACGCCGTGGGCCTTGAAGCAAAACACCCTTCCTTGTCGTTGTGGAATAGGCTCTCTAGGCGCTGTCTTTAAGCGTGCTTATGGAGATATCTGGGCCGCGCTTCCGTCGGTTGCTCTACGGATCGTGCCTATCAGCCATAGAGCGGTGAGAGCGACAATTAGAAAAACAGCGCCCAGCGCGACGGGCAAATTCCCGTGCAAAAGACTTACGAAGCCGCTGGCGATTGCGCCTACGGCGAACACCAGCGCGCTCAGCAAGGCGGAGGATGCTCCCGCTTCGTTCGGTCGGCACTCCAAAGCGCAGGTAGTTGCAGCGCAGCGACACAGGCATGTGCCGGCTGTGCTGAGCACCATCGGAAGCAGCAGGGACGGGGTTGATGGCTGTTTGATCCAATGCCAGACGAAGATGAAGACACCGGCTATGGCAATTAGGCCTATACCTATAAAGAGTTGGGCTAATGAGCGTACACGACGATTGATGAGCGTTGCGGCAACACCACCTAGAATATAAGCCATGCCATAAAAAATGAATACGACTGAAAACTGATAAGGCGTGAAGTGCAGGATTTTTATAAACAATAAGGGTGAGGCCACGATGAAGGAGAAGTGGCAGGCGAAGCCAAGTGCAGCGAGGATGGCATAGCGGATGAACAGTTTATCCAGCATCAGATTGGCGTAGGATTGCACGATAGAGGGGCCGTGTGATGATTCAGTGCCGTCTTTTTCAAGTAGCGATTGAGCAAGGCGATAAACACTATAAAGCTGCTATGCCAGCTAAAATGATTTTGCAGCCAACTGCCAATCAACGGTGACACGGAGATAAACAATCCGCTTGCGGTAATCTGGACGATCCTGGCAGCGTTTCTCCGCGTCTTATCAAAAAAATCCTGTACAAGCGGTTGTGTGAGAACAAAGCAGCCGCACCCAAAGGCCTGGATTACTCTGAAGACGACGAACAGTTCGTATCGTTCGGTCAGTATGCATCCTAATGCACCGATCGATGCCACCAAGAGTCCCCAGATTAGCAGTCTTTTCCTTCCAAGTTTATCTGACAGTGGGCCGATGACCAGTTGAGAGAAGGCCATGGCCAGTACAAAATAACCCACCGACAGCGCGATATTGTTAGGGCCCGTATCCAGATGTATAGCTATAGCTTGAAACGAGGGTAAGATGACGTCAATCGGAAAGACCCCTAGCATAGTGATCAGCAACAAAAAACCTGTTAACGCTATGGGTGAATGTTGAATGGAGTTTTGTTCAGTTTCAGTCATGTGTAAGGCCTGCTTTTTCTAATGCATCCCTGTATTCAGGGATGTCTAATATTCCCGCCTTCCTTATGGCGACGATTGTCTCCGATCCAGTCAGTATTAAGCGATTGCTCGACCAGTGTTGACAATCCCGGACGATAGAGGGATGTGAACTGAGTGGCAGGCCACATTGCAGGAGGCTGCCAATAAGCCATCGCTCATCAAATGAGCAAAAAATCTGTATCACCTTTGCCAGTGCGCGAACCACGAAATCTTTCTCTCGCTCTTCGAGTTTGGGCCAGAGCCATGTAAAGCAATAAGAAAAATAAAGAGCATGCTTTGCCTCATCGCGTAGATGATCTTTGAACATCCGCTCTACTGTGGCCACGAGATGGTGCTTGCTCAAATTGCGTAATTCATTAGCAATTACGGTTTCTGAAACAAAACCGATTATGAATTTAAGGAGTGACCTATGAGCAGTATGCGTCTCTTCCAGGAGCGAACTTAGTTCTTCCAGCCTTGTTGAGGGTAGTCTCGGTGCATCAAAATGATGAGCAATTTGGTCAGCGATTGATGCCGAAAATAAGGCGTGATACCCCTCATCTGTATAGATCATGTGCGCCATGATTTTGATGTCGGAATCAAAGCTTACGCTTAGCTTGTTACGAGCTATGGTTTCGATGGCCGCATTCA
>NZ_JBJJMO010000048.1:0-39945 GCF_046231935.1 Pseudomonas sp. KCJK9111
ATCGCGATAATGCTGATGCCTTATTTTTTAACCTTCCAGGCAAGAGCCGAATCATGAAAATCGATGACATGGACGCGTTCGTCGCCGTCATGCGTTGCCAGTCGACCAACCTGGCTGCCGAGGCGCTGCAAGTCACCCAACCGGCCATCACCCGGCGTGTGCAGAACTTCGAACAAGACCTTGGCGCGACCCTGCTCGACCGCAACACCAAGCCCCTCAAACCTACCCCCATGGGGCTGCGGGTCTATGAACAATGCAAAGCGATCCTGCGCGAGATCGACTCGTTGCGCGAACTGGTAGCCAACGACGGCGCCCCGTCCGGGACGTTGCGCCTGGGCGTTCCGCAGACCCTGGGGGACGTGGTGTTGCTCGACGCCTTGGCGCAGATCCGCCAGGCCTACCCACAACTGCGCACCCAGGTCACCAGCGGCTGGGGTAGCAGCCTGATCGGGCGTATGGACAACGGCGAACTGGACGCTGCCGCCGCGTTGTTTCCCCCTGGCAAGATCTTTCCCGACGGGATCGCCAGCCAATCCATCGCACGTATGCCGCTGAAGGTGGTTGCGGCCAAGGGTAGCGCGGGCAAACGCAGTTACAAACTCAAGGATTGTTACACCCGCGGCTGGGTACTGAACCCCGATGGCTGCGGCTTTCGCGCGGGGCTGCAACGCGCCCTGAGCGAGCAAGGGCTGAGCCTTTCGATCAACCTGGAGACATTCGGCACTGAGTTACAGCTGGGGTTGGTCGCAAATGGTCAGGGGCTGGGACTGGTTCCGGAGCCCTTGCTGCAAGCCAGCCGGCACCGCGATTCGCTCGATGTACTCACCGTCAGTGATTTCAAGCCCCAGGTAGACCTGTGGCTTTTTCATCCTCGCTACCTGGGTAATCTTCAGGAGCCGGTAGAGTTGTTCGGCAACGTGGCCGGGCAACGTTTGCAGGGCTGCTATCACCCTGGCTGATCCAAACCTGAATCATCAGGGTGATGAAACTCAGCGCAAGATATACGTAAATCGCATAACTAAATTTGTATTAAATTCGATTGTCTGATAATTAGCATAGAACCAAAAAGACTTTTACAGCGTTCATCCATACGAATACGGTCTTAAGGAACACACCGTCATTCAGGGATGAAACCCATGAGTCACCCCTCAGGCAGCGCGCTCGCCGAGCTGACGCAGGCCCTTGCGGCCAATGCCGAGCGCTATGACCGCAGCGCTCGGTTCCCTCAGGACAATTTCGACCTGCTGCACCGCCACGGGCTGCTCGCCTACACAGTGCCGCGCCACCTTGGCGGTGGCGGTGCGGACCTGGCGAGCGCTCGCCGCGTGATCAGCGCAGTTTCCAAGGGCGACCCCGCCACCGGGCTTATCCTGGTGATGCAGTACTTGCAGCATGTCCGTGCGCATCGGGCAGCAGACTGGCCGGAACGCCTGCGTCACCGCATCGCCCGCGATGCCGTGGAACACGGTGCACTGATCAATGCGCTGCGCGTCGAGCCCGAACTTGGCACCCCGACCCGCGGCGGCTTGCCCGCCACCGTGGCGCGCCGCACGGCGCAGGGCTGGCGCCTGAGCGGGCGCAAGATCTACTCCACGGGCAGCCATGGCCTGACCTGGTTCCTGGTCTGGGGCCGCAGCGACGACGCTGTCCCTTTGGTAGGCGGCTTTCTGGTACACCGCGACACACCCGGCATCAGCATCGTCGAGGACTGGGACCACTTGGGCATGCGTGCCACCTGCAGCCATCAGGTGCATTTCGAGGACGTGCTGATCCCGCTTGATCATGCCGTCAGCGTCAGCCCGACGAACGCCCCGAAAGCCGAACTCGATGAAGACAGCCTGCTGTGGATGAGCGTACTGCTGCCAGCGGTCTACGACGCGGTGGCACAGGCGGCGCGCGATTGGTTGGTGACATTTCTCACGCAGCGCACACCGTCGAACCTGGGTGCACCTCTGGCGAGTCTGCCGCGTTTTCAGCAGACGATCGGGCGCATCGATACCCTGCTCTTTGCCAACCAGAGCCTGCTCGATGGCGCTGTCGCCGGGCACACCGCAGCCCACCATGCCGGGCAACTGAAGCAGTTGGTCAGCGCCAATGCCATCGAGGCCGTGACGCTGGCGGTCGAAGCGGCGGGCAACCCTGGGCTTTCGCGGCACAATGCCCTGGAACGGCACTACCGCGACGTGCTCTGCAGCCGCATCCACACCCCCCAGGACGACGTCGTCTTCAGCCAGGCCGGCCGAGCCGCACTGGCACAGGTGCAGGCATGAGCCATTCAACGATTGCCAGCCACCTCGACGCCCAGGCCAATCACTACCTGCGCAAGCAGTTACCGGGTCATCGAGTCATCGATGTTCCTCCCGGTCAGCTGAGCCTTGAAGTGGCCGCCGACGTGTTCATCCTGCGCCCGATCAATGTGCGCGGTCAGCGCATCGACAGCCCGCCGGTACAGTGGCCCTGGGGGTTGAAGTGGGTGCAACTGGTGTCTTCGGGCATCGACCTTTACCCCGAATGGATCTTTGGCGGGCCCCCTGTCACCAGCGGCAAGGGCGCCAATGCCGAGCAAGTGGCCGAGTTCGCGTTGGCACTGATGTTCGCCGCGGCAAAGCAATTGCCAAGCCTCTGGGTCAAGAACGCCGACTGGCGCCTTACCGCACTGGCGCCTTTGCGCGGGCGCACTTTGGGCATTCTGGGCTTTGGCAGTATTGGCCAGAGCCTTGCTCATAAGGCCGTGGCGCTCGGCATGCGGGTAACGGCCCTGAGCCGGCCAGGACAGCCTATCGCCCAGGTGCGCGGCGTGGAGCGCGCCAACGATCTACGACAGTTGTTCGCACAGAGCGACCACCTCGTGCTGGCCGCCCCACTCACCCGTGACACCCGTGGGCTGATCGATCGGCACGTACTGAGCGAGGCCCGCCCAGGCTTGCACCTGATCAATGTCGCCCGTGGCGGGCTGATCGATCAGCAGGCGCTGCTGGAGGCGCTGGACAGCGGTGTAATCGCCCGCGCCAGCCTGGATGTGACCGATCCCGAGCCGCTGCCCGCTGGCCACCCGCTTTATCACCACCCACGCGTGTTCCTGTCGCCCCACACCTCGGCTATTTCCGATGAAGGTTACCCGGCGTTTCTCGAAGCCTTCATCGCCAATTTCCACCGCTACCGCGAGCGAGCACCCCTGACCAATCTGGTCGACACCGCCCGTGGTTACTGATCACCGGAGAACACCTCAATGAGTTCACTGTCTGCCGTCAAGCCCACCGCCAACAACGTGCGCGACCGGGTCAGCACCGAAGAATGGGAGGTGCGTGTCAAGCTGGCCGCCGCCTACCGCTTGGCGGCCCTGTTCCGCTGGACTGACCATATCTACACGCATTTCTCCGCCCGCGTACCGGGGCCGGAGGAACATTTCCTGATCAACGCCTTTGGCTTGCTGTTCGACGAAATCAGCGCCTCGAACCTGGTCAAGGTGGACGTCGATGGCACCCTTATCGACGACCCGCTAGGCCTGGGCATCAACCAGGCCGGCTATGTAATTCACAGCGCCATTCACCGTGCCCGGCCCGACCTCAAGGCTGTGCTGCACACCCACACCCGTGACGGCGCAGCGGTGTCAGCCCAGCGCGACGGCCTGCTGCCCATTTCCCAGCATGCCCTGGCGTACTACAGCCGGGTGGTTTACCACGATTACGAGGGCGTGGCCCTGGACCTGGACGAGCAGCAGCGCCTGGTGGCCAATCTCGGTGACAGCAACATCCTCATCCTGCGCAACCACGGGCTGCTGACCGGGGGCATCAGCGTGGAACATGCATTTCGCGAACTGCATGGGCTAGAGCGTGCCTGCAATATTCAGGTGGCCGCCCAGGCCGGGGGCAACGATCAATTGCTGCATGCATCGCAGGCGGCCATTGCCAAGGTGCATGAGCAATCCAAGCGCTTTTCCGATGGCAAGGGGGAAGGCATCCAGCGGCATTGGGACGCGTTGATCCGGCAACTGGATCGCGAGAGCCGCGACTACCAGAACTGATCGCTCCAGGCTGGATGTGCCTGCGCTGGGGCAAGCTCGCCCGCTCAGGCGCCTCCATGTTCCGACGATCGACACGTTGTCAGTGGCGACCGGCTCGCTTGCGCATGGCCGGACACCGACGCACTCATCTCCTTGAAGGACCACGCAATGCCCCCACTGCACCACCTGTTCGCCTTCGGCGCCCTGACCCTGGCCCTCACTGCCTGCTCCCCCGGCAATGAAGCCAGTGCTGGCAAAACACTCAACATCGCCTTCTGGGGCGACAACACCACCCTGGTCAGCCTCGATCCCTTCCAGGTCTACTGGTTGGAGCACCGTGTGCTGCTGCGTAACGTGGCTGAGTCGCTCACGGATCAAGACCCCGATAGCGGGCAGATCATCCCTTGGCTGGCCAAAAGCTGGGAAGTCAGTGCCGACGCCCTGAGCTACACCTTCCACCTGCGTCAGGACGTCACGTTCAGCAATGGCGAGCGCTTTGACGCGCACGCCGTCAAAGCAGCCTTCGACAGCAACAAGGCATTCGCGGCTCAGTTGCCCGCCACCTTCGGCGCTACCTACCTGGCAGGCTACGACCATGCCGAGGTGGTCGATGACTTCACCGTGCGCCTGGTGCTATCGCGACCCAATGCAGGCTTTCTGCAGGCCACGTCCACCACCAACCTGGCTATCCTCGCCCCAGCTTCGTACCAGCTGACCGCCAAAGCGCGCTCATTGGGCAACATCATCGGGACGGGACCGTTCACCCTCGACCACTACACACCCGAAGTGGGCGCCCGCCTGGTCAAGCGCAGCGACTACGCATGGCCCTCGGCCAACGTACATAACCGGGGCGCTGCGCATGTGGACGCCATCAACATCAGCTACATCCCTGAAGAAAGTGTGCGAAATGGCCTGTTCCTTCAGGGCAAGGCCGACATCCTGTGGCCGCGCAACCCCTTCTCGGAGGTCGATCTCAAACTGTTCCAGGCCAAGGGCGCCACCATCCAGAGCCGGTCCTTGCCAGGCCCCGCGTTGAACCTCTACCCCAACACCCGTGACAACCGCCTGCTGGCTGACCGACAGGTTCGCCTTGCGCTGCAAAAAGCCATCGATCGCACCAGCTATGCGCATACCGTGTACAACGCGCAGTTCCCCGTCGTTAGCGGCGTGTACGACGTCACCACGCCGTACTTCAAGCCCCAGGCCAACAAGCTCGTCTATGACCCGGCTGGCGCTGAACAGTTGCTCGACGCTGCCGGTTGGCCCAAGGGCGAAGACGGTTACCGGTACAAGAACGGCAAGCGCCTGACATTGCGCTACAACCTCACCCCGGCCGAAAGCGCCGGTGACGTGCTGGTGCAGGACCAACTGCGCAAGGTCGGCATCGACCTGAAACTCAATGTACTGACCCGCGCCGAATGGGTCGCGGGTAACGCAGCAGGCAGCTATGACCTGACTTCCACCTACATGACCCGTGCCGACCCGATCATTTTGCAGACGATTCTTGACCCACGTTCGGCCAACAGCGCCACGCTGGCCACCAATACCTACGAGCCGCAGACCCTGACCCGGGCACAAGCGCTGTTCGACAGTGGCATCACCGCGACTGACGATGCGCAACGGGCCCAAGCCTACGGGCAGCTGCAAGACCTGCTGATCGACGAAGCCTCCGCCTTCCCGCTGTACGAGCGCGTCTGGCAAGCCGCCACCGCACCTCGGGTCAAGGATTTCCGCTGGACCGCCGAGGGCTTTGCGCTGTTCAGCGACATCGAGGTCAGCCAGCCATGAAGCGCTACCTGATCACCCGCTTGGCTCAGGCACTGCTGGTACTGTGGGGCGCGTACACCATCACGTTTTTCATCCTCTACCTTTTGCCTGGCGACACCCTGACGATCATGCTCAGTGCCTCCGGCATGGAGGCCGATGGCCTGTCACCCGAAGCATTGGCCAAGGCCCGTGCTTTCTATGGGCTAGACAAAGGCCTGTTCGAGCAATACATCGACCTGCTGTGGCGTGCCCTGCACGGTGATCTGGGGCAGTCGCTGTCGCTGGGGCGACCCGTTACCGCGCTGCTGGCCGAGCGCTTGCCGCAAACCTTGGCGCTGGCGGGCTCTGCCATCGTGCTGTCGGTGGTGGGTGGGGTCGGCCTTGCCTACCTGACCGCCTACCTGCAATGGCGTCCGCTCAAGACGGCACTCGCCCGGGTGCCTTCGCTGGGCTTTTCCATCCCCGTGTTCTGGATGGGCCTGTTGCTGATCCAGGTCTTCGCCTTCGCGCTGGGCTGGTTCCCGGCCACTGGCAGCCAAGGTTTCGCCAGCCTGGTGCTGCCGGCAATCACCTTGGCGATCCCCAGCGCCGCTGTGTATGCCCAAGTGTTGCAGCGGGGCTTTCAAGGGGTGTGGCAGGAACCCTACATCACCACCGCCTTCGCCAAAGGGCTCAGCCGCGCCCAGGTCCAGGCCCGCCACGGCCTGCGCAATGCCACGCTGCCGCTGCTGACCCTGATCGGCCTGCAGGTCGGCAACACGGTGTCCGGTGCCGTGCTGGTCGAGACCATCTTCTCGCGCAATGGCGTAGGCCGGTTGGCCCAGGAAGCCGTGCTGCGTCAGGACATACCGGTAGTGCTGGCGATTGTCGCGGTATCGGCGGCCGCGTTCGTGCTGGTCAACCTGATCGTCGATCTGCTCTACCCCTACCTCGACCCTCGCATCACCCCTACGGCCAAGGTGAACTGAGATGACCATGGATATTCCCCTGATCGCACCCGACGCCGCCTCAACCAGCGATGAGCCGTGCACACCCCGCATCTGGAAACGACGCACGCGGTATCAGCGCGTCCATCGCGCCTTGACACCGCTGTTGCGCCGCCCTGGCTTCAGCCTGGCGCTGCTGATCGTCTTGTTCGCTTTATCCGCCGCACTGGCACCTCAGTTGCTCACCAGTTTCGACCCCTATGCCACGGCACCCGCCGACAAGCTCACGCCCCCAAACCTGGTGCATTGGTTCGGTACCGACGAGTTGGGCCGCGACCTGTACACGCGGGTGGTGTATGGCGCGCGCCTGTCGGTGATGGCGGCATTGCTGGCAGTGGCCATCGCCCTGGTGGGCGGCCTTGGCCTTGGCGTACTGGCAGGGTTTGCCGGAGGGCACCTGGATGCAGCCCTGATGCGCCTGATCGACGTCTTGCTTGCCCTACCCGGCTTGCTGTTGGCGCTGGCGATCGTCACGGCCATCGGCTTTGGCACGGTGCCCGTGGCCGTTGCGGTGGGTGTCGGGATCATTCCTGGCTTCGCCCGCACGACCCGCGCCGAGGTGCTGCGCATCAAATCGCTGGCGTACGTCGAAGCGGCACGCCTAGCCGGCGCCAGTTGGTCGCGCACCCTGATGCGCCACGTACTGCCCAATGCGTGGGGCCCGGTGGCGGTACTGGCCACCCTGGACTTTGGCGCCGCGATCCTGGCCACCGCTGGGCTCAGCTTTCTGGGTTTCGGCGCAGCGCCGCCCGCTGCTGAGTGGGGCACGCTGATCGCCAACGGGCGCCATTTTCTCATTACAGCGCCGTGGGTATCCCTGCTGCCGGGGCTGTTCGTGGTGGCCGTGGTGTTCAGCCTCAATCACCTGGCGCGCAGCGCCGAGGAGCATGCCCGATGAGCCAGCAACCCTTGGTCAAGGTGCGCAACCTGACCATCAGCTACGCCGTTGCAGGGCAGCGCACCCAGGCGGTGAGCCAGCTTTCGTTCAGCCTGGCCAAAGGCGAAACACTGGCTATTGTCGGGGAGTCCGGCTCCGGCAAGTCGACCCTCGCCAACGCCCTGCTCGGCCTGCTGCCGATCAGCGCCCAGATCGAACAAGGTCAGTTGTGGGTAGACGGGGTCGATGTGGCCCAGGCTGACGAGCGCACCAGGCGCCGCTTGCGTGGGCGCACCATTGCCTTGGTGCCGCAGGATCCAATGGTCAGCCTCAACCCTACCCTGCGCATCGGCCAGCAGATCGGTGAAGCACTGGTGTTGGCCCGAGGCCGTCGTTATCCCGGCCTGGCCACAGACATTCAGGCCCTGCTGGCCCAGGTAGGTCTGGACCAGCCCGCGCTGCGCGCTCGCCAGTACCCCCACGAGTTGTCCGGTGGCATGCGCCAGCGGGTACTGATTGCCATCGCGCTGGCCGGCGAGCCCAAGTTGATCGTGGCTGACGAACCCACCAGCGCCCTGGATGTCACGGTGCAGCGACGGATCCTCGACCACCTGCAACACCTGACGGCCGAGCGCGGCATCTCGCTGCTGATCATCACCCATGACCTGGGCATGGCGTGCGACCGTGCTGACCGCCTGCTGGTAATGAAGCACGGCAAGCTCATCGAACACGCCTCGCCCAGGCAGATCCTCTGGGGCGCGCAGCAGCCCTACACCCGTGAACTGCTGGCGGCAGCGCCCGCCTTCGTGGCGCGACGCAGCGCCGTCTTGCCAACCGATAAGCCTCCCCTGCTTCGGCTGCACAACATCTGCAAACGCTTTGTCTTGCCTGGGCAGCCCAGCCCGTTCACCGCCCTGCACGACCTGAACCTTACCGTGCACGCGGGCCAGACCTTGGCCATCGTAGGCGAGTCTGGCTCGGGTAAAAGCACAGCGCTGCGTATTGCCTTGGGGCTGGAAACGCCGAGCAAAGGCCATGTGGAATTGGCAGGGCAACCTGTCAGCGCATTGAGTTGGCAGCAGTTGCGTCCCTTACGCAGGCGCATCCAGCTGGTGCAACAGAACCCGTTTGCCGCGCTGGATCCACGCTTCACCGTGTACGACAGCATCGTCGAGCCGCTGGTGTCGTTCGGCCTGGGCAAGGGTGAGGCACTGGAGCGCAGGGCGCGGGAATTGATCGCCAAGGTGCACCTGCCTGTGCATTTCCTCGATCGCCTGCCGCATGAGCTGTCAGGTGGCCAGCGCCAGCGCGTGGCCATTGCCCGAGCCCTGGCACTGGAGCCGGATCTACTGCTGCTGGACGAACCGGTCAGTGCCTTGGATGTGTCGGTGCAGGCACAGATTCTTGCCCTGCTCTCAGAACTACAGCGCGACCTGGGCATGGCCTACGTGCTGGTCTCTCACGACCTGGCAGTGGTGGCAAGCATGGCCGACCACGTGCTGGTGCTGCAACACGGGCAGGTCGTCGAACAGGGCCCGGCCGCAGAGGTGCTCGGCCGACCCGCCAGCGCCTACACGCGGGCACTGATCCAGGCCATACCAGGGCACTCGCGCAGCGTGCTGCCGGTCGCGATCTGACCACTGCGCCGCGCCCGTCCACTGCACTACCTAACGCCTGCCAAGCCGCATGGCTTGGCGTCTTCCCCACTGGAGCAGGAGTTTCAACCCTATGACCCTCGAATTCATCGGCCTGATCGGCCCTCAGGAAAGCAGTGAATCGCAAGCGCCCCGTGGCCCGCTTGTCGATCTGGCGTTTATCAAGGCATTCGCCCAGGCGCAGGAATACGCCGGTTTCGACAAAGCACTGCTGGCGGTCAGCACCAGTGCGCCGGACTCGATGATCCTGGCCAGCTACGTCGCTGCGCTGACCGACCGCATTGGCCTTCTGGTGGCGCATCGGCCTGGTTTTCAGGCGCCCACCTTCGCCGCCCGGCAGTTCGCCACCCTCGACCAGTTGAGCAGTGGCCGCGCCGCGATCAACGTGATCACGGGCGGCGACAGCGGTGACCTGCAGCGCGACGGCGACTATCTGGACAAGGATGCCCGCTACGCCCGCACCGACGAGTACCTGGAGGTGATGCACAACACCTGGACGCAGCGCACTGCCTTCGATCATCACGGCACCCATTACCAAGTTGAAGACAACCTCACACTGGTCAAGCCCGTCGGCAAATTGCCCGTCTACTTCTCGGGCGCCTCGGAGGCAGCGGTGGAAGTCGCGGCCAAGCACGCCGATGTGTACATGATGTGGGGCGAGCCACTGGCGCAAGTGCGCGAGCGCATTAGACAGGTGCGCAAGGCTGCAGCCCGCTACGGGCGAGAACATCACATTCGCTTCAGCCTGTCGCTGCGCCCGATCCTCGGCGCCACGGAAGCAGAAGCCTGGGCGCGGGCCGAGCGCATTCTGGCCGACGCCCAGACCACCATCGGCATCCGTCAAGGCAACCGCCGCGAAAAGAACTTCGGCAAGAGCAATGCAGGGTCCGAGCGCCTGGTTCAGCTCGCCAAGGAACGCAAAGTGCATGACACCCGGCTGTGGACCGAGATCGCAGCCCTGGGCGGCGGGGCCGGCAATTCCACGTCATTGGTGGGCACCGCCGAGCAAGTGGCCGAGGCAGCGCTGGCCTACTACGAATTGGGCGTGAGCACGTTCCTGTTTCGGGGGTTCGAGCAGCTGCGCGATGCAGTGGAATACGGCCAGGACCTGATTCCGCGCATTCGTCAGCAGGTGGAGCGATTCGAGGCGCAGCGCCAGGCACGCTTGGGCTAGGGTGTAGGCGGGTTCGAGCGCTGTCAAACAGTGCCCGACCCGCCTGGGCGTCATCCCATACCCGCGTGTGGGTGTTTAGGGTCTACCGGTTGAACCGCGGGATGGTCAGCCCAAGGCTTTCGCGCAACGTGCTGCCTTCATAAGCCGTGCGATAGATCCCGCGCTCTTGCAGCAACGGCACCACCTGCTCGGTGAAGCGTCGAAATTGCCCAGGGTGCCCGATGTAGATGTTGAAACCGTCCAGGGCCCTGGCTTCGAACCACTCGGCCATCTTGGCCGCTACGGTCGAGGGCGACCCCACGAACGCGCCCGGGCGCAGCTGACGCCCGAATTCCACCGCCTGGCGCAAGCTGAAGCCTTTCTCACGGGCTTGGTCGGCAATGCGCTTGGCGTTGGTGTAAAAGCTGCTGCGCGCGTAGTCCAGACTCCGCTGCGGGAAGGGTGCGTCCAAGTCGTACTGACTGAAATCATGCCACCCAAAATTGCGCCCGAACTCTTTGAGGGCCAGTTCGAAGCTGTGGTCGACCTGATGGTAGTGACGTTCGATCTCTCGGGCAGCTTCGTCGGTATCGCCTACGTAGATCTCCGCCCCCGGCAGCACCAGCAATTGCTCCGGGTCCCGCCCCAAGCGCTGGGCACGGCCCTTGATGTCCCGGTAGAACGCCTGCCCCTGCTCGATGCTGGCGGCGTGGGTGAACACCACATCGGCGGTGGCGGCGCCCAGGTCGCGGCCCTGCTCGGAATCGCCCGCCTGGAAAATCACCGGCTGCCCCTGGGGCGAGCGCTGAATGTTCAAAGGGCCCTCGACCGAGAAGTGTTCCCCTTTGTGATCCAGACGATGCAGCTTCGAAGGGTCCAGAAAACGACCACTGGCCCGCTCGCGTGGGAAGGCATCCTCCTCATAGGAATGCCACAGGCCTTGCACCACCTCTACATGCTCCTTGGCGCGGGCGTAGCGGGTGTCGTAGTCATAGTGCTCATCCAGGCCGTAGTTGCCTGCCGTGCCGGCATCGCCGCTGGTGACCACGTTCCAGCCGGCTCGGCCTTTACTGATCAGGTCCAGGGAGGCGAGCCGGCGGGCGACGTTGAATGGCGCGTTGTAGGACGTGGTAAGCGTGCCGACCAGGCCGATGTGGCGAGTGCTGACCGCCAGCGCGGACAGAAGCGTCAGCGGCTCCAGGCGATTGAGGTAGTGCGAGGGTGAACCTTCGGTGATGAACTGGCTGTCGACAATGAACATCAGGTCGAACAGCGCGGCCTCTGCCTGACGAGCGATGTCGATGTACCAATCAATATTGACGCTGGCGTCTGCGGGCAGCTCGGGGTCAAGCCACAGGTTATGCCGCCCCGGACCACCGCATCCCATGGTCAGCGCGCCGAGTTTGATCTGTCGTTTGCTCATGAGGAACCTTCAGTCAATTGCGGTCGAAGCGTGGCCCGCCAAGGCCGCACCAAACGAGGTATCGAACAGGTCTGCCGCCGGATAGGCCTTGATCAGGCCCAATCCTGCGAAGAACTCCACGGTCTTCTGCGCGTCGGCGATCACCTGCTGGTCCAGTGGCGCAAGGTCAGTGCGCGCGCGGGCGAACCATGCGCGGGCGATGTCTCGATCGGCGCGGGTGCGCTGAGCCCAGGCGTCGGCATAGGCTTCGGTATGGGCAGGGTCGCTCAGAGCCCACTCCCGGGCTTTTTTCAGGCGCTCGAGGAAGTCGGCTATCTGCGCACGCTTGTGCTCCACGGCCTGGCTGTTGGCGACCACGAAACTTTGCGCCGGTATCACACCCTCGGCGGTAGCCAGTACCCGAGCACCTTGGCGCTCCTGCTGGGTGACATAGGGCTCCCAGGTGGCGATCACATCCACAGCTGCGCCATCCAATGCATGGGAGGCGTCCAATGCACTGAGGTAGCGCAGCTGGAGGGTATCGCGGGGCACGCCGGCCTTGTCCAAGGCGCTGAACAGCAGTTGCTGGCTCCATGAGCCCTTCCAGATCGCGGCGCGTTTGCCGCGCAGGTCCTGGAGGCTATGTATCGGCGAGTCCTTGCGCACCAGGATGGCCACCCCTGCAAGGTTCTGCCGACTGACGGCGATCACCTTGATCGGCGCCCCCAGGGCGCCCAGAAACAGCGGCGGCGCATCGCCGAGCAAGCCGATGTCCAGGCTGCCGACATTGAGCGCCTCGGCCACCGGCGAGCCTGCGGTGAACTGCTTCCACTCCAGTGAATAGGGCAGGTTGTCCAGCACCCCGGCGGCTTCCATGACGGCGCGGGCGTTATAGCTTTGATCGCCCACGACCAGCGCCTGGGCAGCGGCGGCGAGGCTGAAGGTTGTGGCCAGCACGGTGGCTGCCAGATGTTTGAGATAGCGCACGTTCGTCTCCGTAGACCCATTAGGGGATGTGAGGCGATCCGCGCGTGCGGTCTGGCCGGCGGTCAGGTTATAGCTTCAAAGCATTAACATTCAGTTTTTTATAATCTAATGCGCAAATACCAGCTTGTGAAATGCGCTTTAGGCATAACCTCATGCAGGATTCATCTTTTGCGCAAGCGCAACAATCATAATCTTTATATTCTTAATTTACATATTAGGTTATTACTATTTTGCATTTTGAGAGTATATAGACGATTTGTTAGGGTCTCCACATCTTGGACCGTCGAGCCTGACCCATGCCCCAATACCCTCACCTCGAGCGCCTGCGCCGCTCTATCGACCAATTCGCCACATTGCTCGACCAACAGCCTGATGAGATAACCCTGCTTGATCGGGGCAAGCATCTGCTGGCTGAGCTGGTAGCCCATGACGACTGGCTGCCAGTCGATCTTGCCCAACCCGATCCAGAGCGCTATCAGCAATACCTGCTGCACTGTGACTCATGCCAACGCTTCTCGGTGGTCAGCTTCGTCTGGGGCCCCGGGCAGCGCACCCCCATCCATGACCATCGCGTCTGGGGCCTGATCGGCATGCTGCGTGGCGCTGAGCTCGCTCAAGGCTTCGCGCGCGGTGCAAACGGTGCGTTGCAGACCGAGGGCGCGCCGGTACGCCTGGAGCCTGGCCAGGTCGAAGCGGTATCGCCGGCCATTGGGGACATCCATCAAGTCAGCAATGCCTTCGCCGACCAGGTGTCGATCAGCATCCACGTCTACGGCGCCAACATCGGGGCCGTCACGCGCGCCGTGTACGCCGTGGACGGCAGCGAAAAACCCTTCATCTCCGGCTACTCCAATGCCCACCTGCCCAATATCTGGGACCTGTCCAAAGAGAACCCTGCCCGATGAGCACCGTCAGCACACGCCACTACCATGACATCCGCCGTGCCCTCCTGGCGCAAGAAGAGCTAGCCCTGATCGACGTGCGCGAAGAAGACCCCTTTGCCCAAGCCCACCCCCTGTTTGCGGCCAACATTCCCCTGTCCAAACTGGAGTTGGAAGTGCTGGCCAGAGTGCCGCGGGCAGACACCGCCATCACCGTATACGACAACGGCGAGGGCCTGGCAGCAGAAGCCTTGCAGCGGCTACGGTCACTGGGCTACAGCGACGTGGCGCTTCTTGAAGGGGGACTGGCCGGCTGGGAGGCTGCCGGTGGGGAGCTGTTCCGCGACGTGAATGTACCGAGCAAGGCCTTTGGTGAACTGGTGGAAAGTGTGCGGCACACGCCATCGCTGAGCGCCGAGCAGGTACAGGCGTTGCTGGAGCAAGAAGCCAACGTGGTGGTGCTGGACGCGCGCCGCTTCGATGAATACCAGACCATGAGCATCCCTGGCAGTGTCAGCGTACCTGGCGCCGAGCTGGTGCTGCGGGTGGCTGAGCTGGCACCGGACCCGAGCACCCAGGTGATCGTCAATTGTGCTGGCCGTACTCGCAGCATCATCGGCACTCAATCATTGGTCAATGCGGGCATCCCCAACCCCGTGGCAGCGCTGCGCAACGGTACCATCGGCTGGACGCTGGCCGGCCAGCAGTTGGCCCATGCCCAACAGCGACGCTTTACCGAAGTCGAGGCAGGCACCCGTGCCCAGGCCGGGGTCAAGGCGCGCGCAGTGGCCGACCGTGCCGGCGTCCTGAGGATCGACCGCGTCGGGCTTGCCCACTGGCAGGCCGATGCCAGCCGCACCACTTACCTGTTCGATGTGCGCACGCCCGAGGAATACGGTGCAGGCCACGTGCCAGGTAGCCGCTCGGTGCCAGGTGGCCAACTGGTACAGGAAACCGACCACGTGGCCAGTGTACGCGGCGCTAGCATCGTGCTGGTCGATGACGACGGCGTGCGCGCGAACATGACGGCCTCGTGGCTGGCGCAGATGGGCTGGCAGGTGGCAGTACTCGACGGTTTGCACGCTGCTGACTTCACCGCCACCGGCCAGTGGCAGCCACCGCTGCCAGCGTTGCCGCCGGTCAGCACGGTTGGGGTGGAGCAACTGGCAACCTGGTTGGAAGAAGGCGATACCGTATTGCTCGATTTCACGACCAGCGCCAACTACGTCAATCGCCACATCCCAGGTGCCCATTGGGCCATCCGTGCCCAACTACCAAAAGTCTTGGAAAACGTGCCACAGGCAAGCCGGTTTGTGCTGACCTGCGGCACCGGCCTGCTGGCACGCTTCGCCGCCCGTGACCTCGAAGCCCTCACGCGCACGCCCGTCTACCTGCTTGAAGGCGGCACTGCACAGTGGATCGCTGCCGGGAATCCGCTGGAGAGCGGTGAGTCACGGCTTGCCGTGCCGCGTAGCGATCGCTACCGACGACCTTACGAAGGCACGGACAATCCCCGGGAGGCCATGCAGGGGTATCTGGACTGGGAATTTGGCTTGGTCGATCAGCTCGGCCGCGATGGCACCCACCGGTTCAGGGTGGTTTGATTTGCCGCAGGCATTGGCCTGCAGCCTGTGCCTCGTAGGCTTGCACCGGGGTACAGGTAGCGCAGCAGCTAAACGACACGTGTTCACCGGCTGCTGTCAGTCAAAAAGAGGCGCCACCTGCTCAATGTTGCCTGATGGCCCTGCCATCAGCGCACGCTTACAGCTACCGCGTCGTTGGCCACTTCTGGTGAAGCGGCCGTTGGCCCGTCACAATGCAGCGCACAGGGTCAACTGCGCTCCAGCGCACTCACCAGGTCATGAAAGGCTTCGCGATTGGACTCATTCAAGCCCATCAGAATACGGTGCGCTTCCAACACCTTGGAGCGCACCACCTCCTCGTTCTGATCCTGGGATGGCAGGTCGGACAGGCATTCGGGGCATGGGATGGGGCGGTCGACGATGTTGAATACCTGATCGAACCCCATCGATTGCAACAGGCGGGAAATATCCGGGTTGGTAGTCACGACGGTCGGCAGCAGACCCACTTTCTGTCGCGACAGGATCGACAACTTGGCGAGCAAGCCAAGGGTGGTGCTGTCGATGCTTTCGGTTTCGGTCAGGTCGATCACGATGGTCGAGAAATTCAGCGCGGTGAATATTCGCTCGATCGTTGCATCGAGCGCCGAACACAAGGTCAGGCGCACTTCACCGACGAACTTCAGTACGAAGGTACCGTCCTGCTCGGCGAACTGGATTCTACCGGTACTCATTGAAGGTTCCTGCTCAACACCAATAGGGCGATATCATCCGGCATCTCCCCTAGCGTAGCCAATCCAAAACGTTGACGCAGCCCATCCAGGCTACCCTCTGCCGCCCTGACGATTTCAGGCAACGCGGCTTCTTTATCTTTGAGCGTATCACCTGGCAAAAGGTCCAGGATGCCATCGGACATCAGGCTCAGGCTAAAACGCGGTGGCAGTTCGATCACCAGGTCCTGGTAGCGGGCCTCCTCGAACAGCCCCACTGGCAAGCCGCGGCCTTCAAGGTAGCGGGTGTGCTCGGGCGTGTGCAGCACCGGCAGCGGCAAGTGCCCGCCTACGGCATAGGTCAGCAACCCGGTGTCCTCATCGATCACCCCGCCCACCATGGTCACGTGCTTGCCCAGCTTGCAGTTGATCAACCCACGATTGATGTGGCTGAGCACTTCAGAAGGCTGGAACTCGCGCATGTTTTTGCCACGCTTGAATTCGAACAGAAGGCGGGTGGTCATGAACTTCAGCAGCACGGTGACAAAGGCCGAAGAAGCACCGTGCCCGGACACGTCGGCGAGGTAAAAAACAATGCGCCGCTCATCCACACGGAAGTAGTCGGCGAAGTCACCTGACAGATACAGCGACGGGATGATCTGGTGCTCGAAGGCAAAATCACCCGCATGCCAAGGGCTCTGGGGCAACATGTTCATCTGCACTTGCCGACCGGCGGTCTGGTCTTCCTGCAACAGGTGCAGGCTGGCCTCCAGTTCGCGGTTGGCAGCCTCGAGCTTCTCGCGGTAGCGCTGGTTTTCCAGCACAAGGTGGGCGCGATCCAGCGCACGGCGCACCGAGTGCTCCAACACCGCCAGGTCTTCGAGTGGCTTGATCAGGTAGTCCGCAGCGCCCAGGCGCAATGCATCCACCGCATCGGCCATGACACCGGCACCCGACACCACGATCACGGGTAACTGCGGTGCACGCGCGCTGATCTGACGAATCAGTTCGAGCCCGCCCATTTGCGGCATGCGCAAATCGCAGATCACAAGATCAGGCTGGTGTTCTTCGAAGACCTGAAGCCCCTGCTGGCCATTGCCAGCCTGGAGAACGCTGAAGCCACTGTCTTCAAGATACGCGGCGAGGCTTGCACGGACCACGTCGTCGTCATCGATGATCAGCAGCGTTGCACTGGTTTTCTGCATGTGGGCGAACGGCGCCGATTGGGGTTTGTGCAGCGAGCCGGTAAGGCAGACCAACAGCTGCGGGAATTCTGAACAGGTCGCAGGCTCTTTGCAGTTGTAGGGCAAGAAAGCCTACCCGGCAGCTGCGAGATATGCGGTGTAAGGCGCAGACGGTACTCCCATCCGCCAGGGGTTTCAAGCATCGAACGGTACGCTTGAGCGGCTTTACAGGGCAAATCACCGGGAGTTATAAGAAACCTTCACGATGTAACCTCACAGGAAGGATGCAGCATGCTCGATACCGCCACCAGCCACAGCGAGAAACGCGATTTCATCCGCATGCGCATCGACACGCCGGTCACCCTGGTGCACGAGGGTAACGTCATCGCCGCCGTGTGTCTCGACCTGTCCAGTAGCGGGATGCAAGTACAAGCCCCTCAGCCGTTCCAGGTCGGGGATCGGCTGGAGGTGCGCCTGGAGTCGGATCACCCGTCGCTCGAAGGCTTGCACGCCACGGCGGAAGTGGTGTGGATCGCCGCCCAGGCGGATGGGCAGCATACGTTCGGGCTGCGCATCCTGGCCATGCGGTAGGGTTAGAAATCGTCCTCGACTTCGCCGTCGCGCACCTTGAACTCACGGTTCTGCAGGTAGGCATTGCGAATGAAGATGTATTTGTCCCCCTGAATCAGCTTCTCGGCCGGCAGCAGGCTCGCACGGGTATCCACCACGTCCAGGGCGAAGGCCGAGTTGCGGGTAGGGACATGGTCCACGTAGCGATAAGGCCGGGTGAAGGTGTCCGGGTACTTGGCTACGCCATCACGCACGGTGCTGGGGCCGAGCAACGGAATGACCACGTACGGGCCGCTGGGTACACCCCAATAGCCCAGGGTCTGACCGAAGTCTTCATCGCTGCGCTGCAGGCCCATCTTGGTGCCGACATCGAAGAACCCTGCCAGGCCGAAGGTGGTGTTGACGATCAGGCGCGCCGTGTCCACCCCTGCCGCATGGGGCTTGAGCTGCAGGACGTTGTTGGCCAGGTTGGTCACATCGCCCAGGTTGCGGAACATATTGTGAATGCCGTCTTCGAGAAACTGCGGCGTCACGGTGTCGTAGCCCTTGGCGAGCGGCTTGAGCGCGTAGGTATCGAGGGTATCGTTGAAGCGGAAGATCGGGCGATTGACCGCTTCCCAGGGGTCTTCTTCGGTCGCGGCCTGGGTAGCCGCCACGGGCGCCAGCAGCATGCTGGCGCATACACAGGCCTGGGTGACTCGTTCGATCACACTGGCACCGATCCTACGCATAGTGTTTCTCCATCAGGATTATCGGCCGCAAGCGCAACGGGCGCGCTGCTGTAGTGCGGCAGTATAGAGTTTTGCAGGCCGATAGACAGCTTTCGGCAGCCATGAAGTTTAATGTGACCAAGTGTTGCGTCAGTCGTGCTACGCGATGGCTGCAAGATTCAGCGGCAAAGCCATTGCTCGCCTGCCTTGTGGATGAAAATCATCGCTTGGCAGTTGATACGCGAGAAATACAGACACAGCCCAGCGGCTGCCAGTCATGCAAATCCAAGGCGAAGGGTTTACGCTCAATACAGGCCAGAACCTTTGCCGCCTCGCTGAGGTCCATGGCTTGCCAAACCCATGATGGAGAATTGCCAATGCCTGCCCGCGAATTGCAAGAGCGCCTCAACAGCCTGCGCGAGCAACTGGATCGCAACGTGCCACTTTCGGACGAAGAGCTGGCTGCGCTCCACGAAGAAGCGTGCCAGATCGAAGCGCAACTGAAGCTGGAGAAGGCCACGCCTGACAACAACCTGGCCGACGGTGTGAACCTCGCCGTGGAGCGATTTGAAGCCGACCACCCTGACCTGACGGCCACCCTGCGCAGCATTGCCAACTCGCTGCACAGTATGGGTATCTGAAACATACCGCTCGGGCTGCTGCGCGCCCAGCGCAGCGCAGTGGCCTGCCTTGACCCGCACTCAGGCCAGAGGCGAACAGCACATGGCCTGCTGTCAGGATCGGCTGCAGTTCAACGCAGGCGCACCTCTGCGGGGGTCATTGCCTGGCTAACCGCCCATTGTTCACGACGATTTCCCCCATGCTGCGGTAGGGGTTGATGTCCAGCCCACCTCGGCGCACATACCGGGCATAAACGGTCAAGTGCTCAGGCTGCAACAGATTTTTCAGGTCCAGGTAGATGCGCTCCACGCATTGCTCATGGAAGTCCGCATGCTGGCGGAAGCTGATGAGGTAGGTCAGCAGGCTGGCGTGATCAAGCGCGCTGCCTTTGTAGGCCACTACCACACTCCCCCAGTCAGGCTGTCCGGTGACCGGGCAGTTGGACTTGAGCAAATGGCTGTGCAGCGTCTCTTCGACCACCTGATGAGCGTTGCATTGCAACAGCTCCGGTTGCGGCTGCGCATAGTTGGAAATAGCCACATCCAGCCCATCGATGCAGATGCCTGGCAAAGCGACCACGCCTTGGGCCTCGACCTCTTCCAGCGTTTTGACCTTCACCCTTACCGCCTTGCCGGCCGCCGCCGAGAGATCTTTCTCAAGGCACGCCTGCAACGGCTCGATGCCCGCAAAAACGGTCTGGTTCAACGAGTTCAGGTAAAGCTTGAATGACTTCGATTCGATGATGTTGGGCGAATCGGCCGGGATGGCGAACTCGCCTATGGCTACCACGGGCTTGCCCGAGGGCAGCAGCCAGGACAGTTCGAAGCAGTTCCAGTAATCCACGCCTTGCCAGGGCAGCGTCTGCGCGGTGACACCCAGCTCCGCCCACTTGGCGGTGCGTGGGATCGGGAACAACAGCTCCGGGGAATAGGTGGCGACGTATTCACTGGACTTGCCCAGCGGGGAGTGTTCGGCGGCAGGGTGCATTGGAACTGACCTGAAAGTGTGGAGTGGACGCTAGCGTTCGTACGGTGCGCGCCCCGATTCTGGGGCAATCCCGTCGTGTACAGGATGACGCGTAGGGCGCCCAGTCTACCCTTTTGCTTGCCGCCTTGCAGCGCCAGTCATTCGATGATCAGCGGCCCAACCATGCCCGCTTGGTAATGGCCTGGCACATTACAGGCGAATTCGATGGGGGCAGAGGCCTTGAAGGTCCAGGTCAACTCGGCGCGCTGGCCAGGCATCACCAGCACCGTGTTACCGCCGCCATGCCCATGGCCAGCACCATGATCATGCCCGCTCATGGCGTCATGCCCCATGCCCTGTTCGCCGACGGCCGCAGTGAACAGCTCGCCTTGCATGGCAACCATCTGCTTCTGGTGTTCGGCATGCATGGCCTTGTCACCCAGGTTGAACTCGTGGGGCAATTGCCCTTCGTTGATCAACACGAAGCGCACCGTCTCACCCGCCTTGACAGTGAGGCTGGCGGGCTCGAAGGCGATATCCTTGAGCCTCACCTCGACCGTACGGGTGGCTTTTTCGGCTGACGCAGGCTCACCGAAAGCCAGCGTGTGGGCGGTGCCTGCCTGAGCAAGACTGCTGGCCAGCGTCAGTGCGCAGGCGATGATAAAGCGAGACATCTGGGTTCCCATTCGTTGGATTGAACAGTGCGATAGTAAGCCCTCGCGACTGCCGTGAACCTGACCGTCGCATTACAAGCGTGTCAGTTTGGCCGAACGCTGCGCAGGTCACGTATGATCCTGGCACCCACGCGCCGGCTGACCACACCGCGGCGCGCCGCATCGCCAGCCGGAGCTTGCCTCAATGAAACTGTTGATCGTCGAAGACCAAGTGCGTACTGGCCAGTACCTGCATCAGGGCCTGAGCGAGGCCGGCTTCACGGTAGAGCTGGCCACCGATGGCGAGACAGGCCAGTTTCTGGCCCTGACGGGCGATCACGACCTGCTGATCCTGGATGTGATGCTGCCAGGGCGCGACGGCTGGCAGATCCTCAAGGCCGTGCGGCAAGCCGGTATCGATACGCCTGTGCTGTTTCTGACCGCCCGCGATGCCATCGAGGACCGGGTACATGGCTTGGAACTGGGCGCCGATGATTACCTGATCAAGCCATTCGCTTTTTCGGAGCTGCTGGCGCGTGTGCGCAGCCTGCTCAGGCGCGGGGCCACGCCCAGTGCCGATACCTCGCTGGCGGTGGCGGACCTGCGCCTTGACCTGATTCGCCGGCGTGTCGAGCGCGGCGGCCAGCGCATCGACCTGACCGCGAAAGAATTCGGTTTGCTCGAGCTGCTGTTGCGCCGTCAGGGTGAAGTGCTGTCCAAGGCGCTTATCGCGTCCCAGGTATGGGACATGAACTTTGCCAGCGATACCAACGTGATCGAAGTGGCCATTCGGCGACTGCGGGCCAAGGTGGACGATGCCTACGACGACAAGCTGATCCACACGGTGCGCGGCATGGGTTATGTGCTGGAAGTGCGTTCGTCGTGAGGCGCCGCATTTCGCTGACCAGCCGCCTGGCGCTGCTGTTCGCCGCCTGCACAGCTGCGGTTTCGCTAGGGGCGGGCCTTGTGTTCAATCAGGCCAGCGAGCAGCATTTCATCGAACTCGACCAGCAGTTGCTGGCGTCGCGCCTGTCATTGTTGCGACGTCACCTGACTGACGTCGGCACACTAGCCGATCTGCAAACCCGCCTGCCTGCCCTGCACGAGGAGCTGAGTCATCAGGCCGACCTGTCCGTGCGGGTCACCTCAGGCAGTGGCGCCACCTGGTTCGAGAGCCGCGCCGGCCTCCCCCCTGCGCCCTCCTCCACGGGTTTGAACACGCTGCACGCGCAGGGCACCGACTACCGTAGCCTTGCTGTGGCGCTGATGCCCGGCAGCGCGGCCTCACCGCACCTTGTGCTGTACCTTGACATCACCCATCACCAGCATTTTCTGCAAGGCATGCAGCGTCTGGTCTGGCTGACTGTCGGGCTGTCGGCGCTGGTCACCGCCCTGCTGGGCGCCTGGGCAGCACGTAGCGGCCTGCGCCCCTTGAGGCAGATGGGGCGCATCACCGCACGCGTCTCTGCCCGCTCGCTCACCACTCGCCTACCTGTGGAGCAGATGCCTGCCGAACTGGCCCAATTGGCTGACAGCCTCAATGCCATGCTGCAGCGCCTGGACGATGCGTTTCAGCGCCTGTCGGCGTTTTCGGCCGATATCGCCCATGAACTGCGTACGCCGCTGTCCAACCTGCTGACCCACACCCAGGTCACCCTGACTCGTCCACGCAGCCTCGACGCCTACCGGGAGGCCTTGCACGACAACCTCGAAGAGCTGCAAGCAATGGCGCAGATGATCAATGACATGCTCTTCCTGGCCAAAGCCGACCAGGGGCTATTGGCACCCGGTGACACACCACTGGCGCTGCATGATGAAGTGGATTCGCTGCTGGAGTATTACGCCCTGGCTGCTGAAGAAGCGGCTGTGCAGCTGACACGCCAGGGGCAGGCGTGGCTGCCCGGCGACCGGGCCATGTTGCGCCGGGCGCTCTGCAACTTGCTCGACAACGCCTTGCGCTTCACGCCGGCGGGCGGACAGGTGCGGATCACACTGGCGGCAGGGCCGAGCATTACCGTGGCCAACACCGGCGGCGCCATCGAGGCGACGGCACTGCCACGGCTGTTCGATCGTTTCTACCGGGTGGACCCTTCCAGGCATGACGGCAGCGGCGAACACGCCGGCCTGGGCCTGGCGATCACGCGGTCGATCGTGCAGGCCCATGGCGGGCGGATTGAGGTGGCGAGCGAGTCTGGCTGGACCCGCTTCACGCTGGACTTCACAGGCCGGTAAAGGCTCCGTCAAACCGCCAGGCCAATGGCCGGTTGTACCTGGGAAGCCCGGTAGGCTGGGTAGAGGGTAGCCAGGAAGCTCATCACCAGCCCTGCCGCGCAGATCATCACCACGTCCCCGCTTTGCAGCTCCGATGGCAGGCTGCTGATGAAGTACACGTCGGAGGTGAAGATATGCTGACCGCTGATCCGCTCCAGCCAGCCCACGATCTGGCTCACGTTGAGCGCTGCGATCACCCCCAGCACGCCGCCGATCAGCGTGCCGACCACGCCAATCAAGCTGCCCTGGACCATGAACGTACCCATGATCTGCGCAGGCGTTGCCCCGAGGGTACGCAGGATGGCGATATCCGGCCCTTTGTCGTTTACCACCATGACCAAGGTGGCGATGATGTTGAACGCGGCCACGGCAATGATCATCAGCAGCAACAGGCCGATCATGGTCTTTTCCATCTTCATGGCACTGAACAGGCTGCCTTGGGTATGGGACCAGTCATCTGCCCGATAGCCCTCACCCAGCTGCGCTGCGATGGCCTTGGACACCTGCGGGGCGGCGTACAGGTCATGCAGTTTCAGCCGCACACCCTGCACCTGGCCGGGCGCCCAACGCTGCATGGTCGCGGCATCGGCCATGTGAATGTAGGCTTGGGAGCCATCGAGTTCGGCGCCCACCTTGAAGATGCCCACCACGGTCAAGCGCTGCATGCGTGGGGTGATCCCGCCAGGCTCGCTGCTGATCTCCGGCACGATCAAGGTCAGTTTGTCCCCGGTATTCAGGCGAAAGCGTCGGGCCGTCAGCTCGCCGATCACCACGCCGAACTCGCCCGGCTGCAAGTCCTGCAGGCGGCCCTGAACGATGTGCCGCCCTACGATCGACACCTTGTTTTCCTCGGCCGGGTCGATACCGCCTACCTGAATCGGCTGCATGGCGCCCTTGTAGGACAGCATGCCTTCCATTTCGGTGATCGGGGCCGCGGCAACCACGGCAGGGTTTTTCATGGCCGCATCGGCCACCTGCTGCCAGTTGTCCAGCGGCTGCTGGCCCAGGATGGCCGCGTGGGGCACCAGGCCCAGGATGCGCGAGCTCATTTCGCGCTGGAAGCCGTTCATCACCGACAGCACCACGATCATGGCCAGCACGCCCAGGGACAGGCCGATCATCGAGGTCATGGAGATGAACGAGATGAAATGGTTGCGACGCTTGGCCCGGGTATAGCGCGCGCCGATGAAGATGGGCAGGGGTCTGAACATGTGCGGATACACCCAATCAAAACAGGTCGCGGGATGAAAGGGTCACCCCGCTCGGTCGGTCAGATCGCCACCAGGTGGCCATTGTCGAGTTTCAGTACACGGTCCATCTGACGCGCAAGGCTCAGGTCGTGGGTCACCACCAGGAACGCCGTGCGCGAAGCGCTGGACAGTTCCTGCATCAACTCCTGGATGCCCTGGGCAGTATGGTGATCGAGGTTCCCGGTGGGTTCGTCCAGCATCACCAGGCCTGGGCGGTTGACCAGCGCACGTGCGATGGCCACTCGCTGACGCTCGCCGCCAGACAGCTCGGCCGGCTTGTGATTGAGGCGATGCCCCAGCCCAACGCGTTTGAGCAGCGCCTCGGCACGTTCACGCGCCTCTGGAATAGCCGTACGGCCGATCAGCAGTGGCATGCACACGTTCTCGAGGGCCGTGAATTCGGGTAGCAGGTGATGAAACTGGTACACGAAGCCCAACTCGCGGTTGCGCAGCAGGCCCCGGGCGCGCTCGCCCAACGCCGACAGCTCTTCGCCGGCCAGCCATACACTGCCCTGGGTTGGGCGATCCAGGCCGCCCAGCAGGTTGAGCAAGGTGCTTTTGCCCGACCCCGAACTGCCGACAATGGCGATACGCTCGCCGGCGTGCAGTTCCAGGTTCAGGCCAGACAAGACCTGCACCGACTCGGGGCCCTCATCGTAGGACTTGCCCAGGTTGCGGCAACTCAGAACGGCTTTATCACTCATGCGCGACTCACTCATAACGTAACGCCTCTGCCGGCTGGGTGCGTGCCGCACGCCAGGCAGGGTACAGGGTGGCGAAGAAACTCAGGACCAATGCCGCACCACAGACCATGTACACATCCTGGGCCTGGATCTGCGAGGGCAGGTAATCGATGAAATACACGTCGGCGTTGAGGAATTTGTGGCCGATCAGGTGCTCGATACCGGCGATGACCGTGCTGACGTTGAGCGCCGCAATGATGCCCACCACGGCCCCGATCAACGTGCCCACCACACCGATCACAGTGCCCTGCACCATGAAGATGAGCATGATTTGCCCAGGGGTGGCGCCCAACGTGCGCAGGATGGCAATGTCCCCCCGCTTGTCGTTGACCACCATCACCAGTGTGGAAATGATGTTGAACGCGGCAACCGCGACGATCAGCAGCAACAGCAGGCCGATCATGGCTTTTTCCATGCGAATGGCCTGGTAGAGATTGCCATGGGTACGGGTCCAGTCGCGGCTATAGAAATCCTGGTCACCCAGTTGTTGGGCGATGTCGTAGGCCACGCGCGGGGCCTGGAACAGGTCATCGAACTTCAAGCGCAGGCCCTGCACCTGGTCGGGCTTCCAGCGGTGCAGGCGCGACAGGTCGGCGATGTTGGTCAGCCCCAGGTAACCGTCGATCTCGCCGGCCCCCACATGGAAGGTGCCCACCACGGTGAAGCGCTTCATGCGCGGGAACATGCCGGCCGGCGTGACGCTGACCTCCGGGGCCACGAAGGTGAGTTTGTCGCCCACGGCCACACCCAACTTGGCCGCGGCCTTGTCACCGATCATGATGCCCCACTCGCCGGGCGCCAACTGGTCCAGCCGGCCCTGCTGGACGAAGTTGTCGATGATCGACACCTCCCGTTCCCGGGCCGGATCGATGCCGTTAAGCAGCACCTTCTGCACCTTGCCGTCATGGGTGAGCAAACCCTGCATCTGGGTGAAGGGCGCGACCGCCACCACCTGCCGATTCTGCTTTACTTGTTGGGCAAGGGCAGGCCAGTCGGCGATGGGCTGGCCGCTCTCGAGGGTGGCGTGAGGGATCATGCCCAACACGCGGGTGCGCATCTCGTGGTCGAACCCGTTCATCACCGACAGCACCACGATCATGACTACCACGCCCAGGGCGAGGCCGATCATCGAGGTCAGGGAAATGAACGAGACGAAGTGATTGCGACGTTTGGCACGGGTATAACGCGTGCCGATGAATGCGAAAAGAGGTCTGAACATGTCGGGGCTTGTTCGGATGGAAGGGAACGTCCTTGTGGCGAGGCGCCTATGGCGGCTTTACACTCGGACCACCGCCGCTACCATGGGTTCGCCATGACGACATTAGACGAAGAAGATCGCCGCGAATACTACCGCATCGCCGATCGGATCGCACTTCAAATCAGCCCATTGAGCGCGGCCGAAGCCCTGGATCCAGATGTGTTGCAGGATGATTCCCCGCTGTTCAATCTGCTCAGTGAGCTGCACCTGGCCGACTTCGAGGCCCAGCACCTGCTGCGCCAACTCAGCGACAAGGACCGCACCCTTGCAGCGTTTCTGCGGGTACAAAACAAGCGCCTGGACGTGCTCAGCGCCGTGGTCGCCCATACCCTGCTGGGCGAGGTAGGCCAGCCGCAGGCAGTTGTGGTGTCTGAAGGTGGCCTGGAGTGCATCCAGCCAGAGCCCTTTGCACAGGGTACCCAGGTGAAGGTACAAATGGTGCTGATGCCGCGCGCCCACGGCCTGCTGTTGCGTGGCAAGATCACCCATTGCGACGCCAGGCCCCAGGGCGGCTTCGAGGTCGGCATCGAATTCATCGACATGGTCGATGCCCAGCGCCAGCTGCTTGCCCGCTACATTCTGCAACGCCAGCAACAGCAAAGACGCCAGCAACTGGAACAGAACGCCCCATCACCCTGACTCATTATTCTCACTGAAGGAACGAACGTGACCCTGATCTACGGCCATCGCGGCGCCAAGGGCGAAGCACCCGAGAACACCCTGAACAGCTTCCGCCAGTGCCTGTCCCACGGCATCATGCGCTGCGAGCTGGATCTGCACCTGTCGGCCGACAACCAGCTGATGGTGATCCATGACCCTACCCTCAAGCGCACCACCGGCAAGCGCGGCAAGGTGGTCGAGCACCCGGCCGAAGACCTGGTCAAGCTCGACGCACGTCAGGGTGGCCCGGGCTGGGTCCAGCCCTGCCCCATCCCACGCCTGGAAGAGCTGTTCGAGAAGTGCCCGTTCGAGCACTGGCAGCTGGAAGTCAAGAGCGCCTCGCGCACCCGCGCAGCCACTACGGTGCTGGCCATACGTGAGCTGGCCCAGCAGTTCGGCTTGCTGGACAAGGTGACGATCACCTCCAGTTCACGCGAAGTACTGGGCGCCGCTCAAGAACTGGTGCCGGATGTGCAACGCGGCCTGGTGGCCGAATACGCCTGGCTCGACCCGCTGAAGGTTGCACAGAATTATGGTTGCCAGATGCTGGCACTGAATTGGACGTTGTGCACACCGGAACGCCTGCAAAAAGCGCAGAAGCAGGGTTTGCACGTATCGGTATGGACGGTCAACGAGCCGGCGCTGATGCGCAGGCTCGCTGATTTCGGCGTGGACAGCCTGATTACAGACTTTCCCGGTTTGGCCAGGACCACCCTCGGGCAGGGTTGAATTCGGTCTCTCCGACCGGCTCAGGCCACCGGTCGGAGCCGCTCAAAAAAGCCGGTTCAGACCGTCATAGGCCGCTACCCGATAGGCTTCTGCCATGGTCGGGTAGTTGAACGTGGTGTTCACGAAGTACTTGAGGTTGTTCAGCTCGCCTGGCTGATTCATCACTGCCTGGCCGATATGCACGATCTCGGATGCCTGGTAGCCGAAGCAGTGCACACCCAGCACCTGCAGGGTCTCGCGGTGGAACAGGATTTTCAGCATGCCCTGGGGCTCACCGGCGATCTGCGCCCGGGCCATGCTCTTGAAGAAGGCCTTGCCCACTTCATAGGGCACCTTGGCCTGGGTCAGTTCCTGCTCGTTCTTGCCGATCGAGCTGATCTCCGGAATGGTGTAGATGCCCGTCGGCACATCGTTGACGAAACGCCAGCTGCCGTTGTCGACGATGCTGCCTGCGGCCGAGCGGCCCTGGTCGTGCGCGGCACTGGCCAGGCTCGGCCAGCCGATCACGTCGCCGGCGCCGTAGATGTTCGGCACGCTGGTGCGGTAGGCCTCGTCCACTTCGATCTGGCCGCGGCTGTTGACCTTGATGCCGATGTTCTCCAGCCCCAGCTTGTCGGTGTTACCAGTCCGCCCGTTGCACCAGAGCAAGGCATCGGCCTTGATCTTCTTGCCCGACTTCAGGTGCAGGATGACGCCGTTGTCCAGGCCCTCGACCCGCTCATAATCTTCGTTGTGGCGTACGGTGATGTTGTTGTTGCTGAAGTGGTAGCTCAAGGCCTGGGAGATTTCCGAATCCAGGAAGCTGAGCAGTTGCCCACGGTTGTCCACCAGCTCGACCAGCACACCCAGGCCGCTGAAGATCGAGGCGTACTCGCACCCGATCACGCCGGCGCCATACACAATCAGCTTGCGCGGGGTGTGGCTGAGGCTAAGGATGGTGTCGCTGTCGTACACACGCGGGTGGTTGAAGTCGATGTCTGCTGGCCGGTAGGGGCGCGAACCGGTGGCGATGATGATGTGCTTGGCGTTGAGTTTTTCCACCACGCCATTGGGGCAGACCACTTCGACGGTCTGCTCGTCAGCGAAGCTGCCGGTGCCGAAGAACAGGTCGACGCGGTTGCGGGCGTAGTAGCCCGTGCGCGAGGCCACCTGCTTGGCGATGACCTTTTCGGCGCTTTTGAGCACGTCCGGGAAAGAGAACCAACGCGGCTCGCCGATGGCGCGGAACATGGTGTTGGTGTTGAACTGCATGATCTGCCGCACCGAGTGACGCAGTGCCTTGGACGGGATGGTGCCCAGGTGGGTGCAGTTACCCCCGACCTGGCGACGGGTGTCGACCATTGCCACCTTGCGCCCTGCTTTGGCGGCGTTCATTGCCGCACCTTCCCCGGCCGGGCCGGAACCCAGCACCACTACGTCGTAGTTGTAGACAGCCATGCGTACTCCTTCAGAACTGGCCCGCAAGCCACGGTCGCTTGCGGCGCACGATCATGCCGCCTCGGCGCCATGAGAAAAATCGGGTGCAGTCTAATCAAGCGTGAACGGCGCGCACATTAACCCTTGGTCGCGTCGTAGGCCAATTTCGCCCGCACTACATAAAGCACCGTCTCCCTGGCGGCAATCATCCTTGTCCACGCTTTCGACCACCTTGCACTGCCTGCTCAGACGGAAAAACCGCCCAGGCACCTGCGAAACGGCGGTTATTGTCCCTGAAATGTTGCGCTGAGTCACTCGATGACCCCCTGCGCTCTGCTAGGACAAGCGCCCTTGCCCGGCAGCGCAAACGAAAACGGGAACCCGAAGGTTCCCGTGTGTTCAGCGTCTGACTGGCCGATCAGCGTGGAAAGGCAGGTGGGTTGACCCCGGCCATGTCTTCCATCACGCGCACGACCTGGCAGCTGTAGCCGAACTCGTTGTCATACCACACGTACAGCACGACGCGATTGTCGTTGCAGATGGTGGCTTCGGCGTCTACCACACCGGCGTGGCGCGAACCCACGAAGTCGGTGGAGACCACTTCCTGGGAGCTCACATAGTCGATCTGCTTGTGCAGGTCCGAGTGCATGGCCGTCTGGCGCAGGTACTCGTTGATTTCCTCGCGGCTGGTGGCCTTTTCCAGGTTCAGGTTGAGGATTGCCATCGACACGTTCGGCGTCGGCACGCGAATGGCGTTGCCGGTCAACTTGCCCTTGAGCACAGGCAGGGCCTTGGCGGCGGCGGTGGCAGCACCGGTTTCGGTGATGACCATGTTCAGCGGCGCGGCGCGGCCACGGCGGCTGCCCTTGTGGAAGTTGTCGATCAGGTTCTGGTCGTTGGTGAACGAGTGAACGGTTTCGACGTGGCCGTTGACGATGCCGTACTGGTCGTTGACGGCCTTGAGCACCGGCACGATGGCGTTGGTGGTGCAGGAGGCGGCGGAGATGATCTTGTCATCGGCCGTGATCTCGCCGTGGTTGATGCCATGCACGATGTTCTTCAGGGCACCCTTGCCAGGTGCGGTGAGGATCACGCGGCTGGCACCCGGGCAGGCCAGGTGCTGGCCCAGGCCGTCGGCATCACGCCATACGCCGGTGTTGTCCACGATCAGCGCGTTGTCGATGCCGTACTGGGTGTAGTCGACTTCGCTCGGGTTCTTGGCGTAGATGATCTGGATCAGGTTGCCGTTGGCCGTCAAGGTGTTGTTGGCTTCGTCGATGGTGATGGTGCCATCGAACGGCCCATGCACCGAATCACGACGCAGCAGGCTGGCACGCTTGACCAGATCGTTCTCGGCGCCTTTGCGCACGACGATGGCACGCAGGCGCAGGCCGTCGCCGCCACCGGTCTTCTCGATCAGGATACGCGCCAGCAGGCGACCGATACGGCCGAAACCATACAGCACGACGTCGGTGCCTTTGCGCGCGGCGGCGTTCTGCTGGCCCACCACGTCAGCCAGTTCTTCACGCACGAACTGCTCGGCGCTGCGGCCGTTGCCTTCGAGCTTGAACTTGTTGGCCAGCTTGCCCAGGTCGACCGAGGCGGCGCCCAGTTTCAGCTCGCTCATGGCCTTGAGCAGGGGGAATGTCTCGTGAACGGACAGTTCGGTTTCGTCGGTCTGGCGATGACGCGCAAAGCGGTGTGCCTTGAGGATCGAGATAACCGAACGGTTGATCAGGCTGCGGCCATAGATCGAGCTCACCACATTGTTGTTGCGGTAGAGCTGACCGATAAGCGGGATCATCGCTTCAGCCAGGGCTTCACGATCGATCCACTCACCAAGACACTGGTCGGGCTTCTGAGTCACGGGAACCTTCCACATGTAGGGACAGAAAAAAGGGGCTACATTATGACGCCCCGATGCGTAACCGGCAATGAGCGCCTGTCGTGGTCACGCACATCGATCATCCTGCCCCATTGGAGCCTGACAGCCGCCAGCGTCACCGGTACAATCGGTCTCTTTGCCGAAACGCTTGGAGTGCAATCTCCCGTGTCAGTTCTGCGCCTACCGCAACTGTCGGCTACCGCCGGCAAACAAACCTGGGGCAACCTGCCCGGTGCCGCCCTCAGCCTTGCCATCGCCGAGGCCGCCAGCAGCGCTGGCCGCTTCACCCTGCTGCTGACGGCAGACAGCCAGGCCGCCGACCGCCTGGAGCAGGAACTGAAGTTCTTCGCGCCCGAGTTGCCGGTGCTGCCGTTTCCCGACTGGGAGACCCTGCCCTACGACCTGTTCTCGCCCCACCAGGACATCATCTCCCAGCGCATCGCCAGCCTGTACCGGCTGCCGGAGCTGAGCCACGGCATCCTGGTAGTGCCCATCACCACGGCCTTGCATCGCCTGGCCCCTACCCGCTTCCTGCTGGGCAGCAGCCTGGTGCTGGACGTGGGCCAGACCATCGATGTGGAGCAGATGCGCAGCCGCCTGGAAGCCAGCGGTTACCGCTGCGTGGACACCGTCTATGAGCATGGCGAATTCGCCGTGCGTGGGGCCTTGATCGACCTGTTCCCGATGGGCAGCAAGCTGCCCTACCGCATCGACCTGTTCGACGACGAAATCGAAACGCTGCGCACGTTCGACCCCGAGACCCAGCGCTCGATCGACAAGGTCGACTCCATTCGCCTGCTGCCGGCACGCGAATTTCCGATGCAAAAAGAGGAAGTCACCCGGTTCAAGGCACGCTTTCGCGAGCGTTTCGACGTGGATTTTCGCCGCAGCGCGATCTTCCAGGACCTGGCCAGCGGCATCATCCCGTCCGGTATCGAGTACTACCTACCGCTGTTCTTCGAAGAAACCTCGACCCTGTTCGACTACCTGCCGGCCGATACCCAGGTGTTTTCGCTGCCGGGCGTGGAGCAGGCGGCCGAACACTTCTGGAACGACGTACGCGGGCGCTACGAGGACCGCCGGGGCGACCTGAGCCGGCCCTTGCTGCCGCCGGCCGAGCTGTTCATGCCGGTTGAAGACTGTTTCGCGCGCCTCAAGCAGTGGCCACGGGTGGTGGTCAGCCGCGATGACCTGGACCCAGGCGCCGGGCGCCAGCGCTTCGCCGCTCGCCCCCTGCCTGACCTTGCCATCGAAGCCAAGGCCAACCAGCCGCTGGCGGCATTGGCAGGGTTTCTCGACCAGTTCGATGGGCGCGTGTTGTTCACCGCAGAATCGGCCGGACGCCGCGAAGTGCTGCTTGAGCTGCTCGAACGGCTCAAGCTGCGCCCGAACACGGTCGAAGGCTGGACCGACTTTGTCACCGGTAGCGAACGCCTGAACATCACCATCGCACCGCTCGACGAAGGCCTGCTGCTCGACGACCCGGCCATGGCCCTGATCGCCGAAAGCCCGCTGTTCGGTCAGCGGGTGATGCAGCGCCGCCGCCGCGACAAGCGCGGTGAAACCGCCAACGATGCCGTCATCAAGAACCTGACCGAGCTGCGTGAAGGCGCGCCGGTGGTGCATATCGATCATGGCGTGGGCCGCTACCTGGGCCTGGCGACGCTGGAAATCGACGGCCAGGCCGCCGAGTTCCTGACCCTCCAATACGCCGAGGGCGCCAAGCTCTACGTACCGGTTGCCAACCTGCACCTGATCGCCCGCTACACCGGCAGCGATGACGCGCTGGCGCCCCTGCACCGCCTGGGCTCGGAAACCTGGCAGAAAGCCAAGCGCAAGGCCGCCGAACAGGTACGCGACGTCGCCGCCGAGCTGCTCGACATCTATGCCCGCCGTGCAGCGCGCAAGGGTTACGCGTTCGCCGACCCGGCCGCCGACTACGCCACGTTCAGCGCAGGCTTCCCGTTCGAAGAAACCCCCGACCAGCAAGCGGCCATCGAAGCGGTACGCGCCGATATGCTGGCGCCCAAGCCCATGGATCGCCTGGTGTGCGGCGACGTAGGCTTCGGCAAGACCGAGGTGGCCATGCGTGCAGCGTTCATCGCCGTGCACAGCGGTCGCCAGGTGGCTGTGCTGGTGCCCACCACCCTGCTGGCCCAGCAGCATTACAACAGTTTCCGCGACCGTTTTGCGGACTGGCCGGTCACCGTCGAGGTGATGAGCCGCTTCAAGTCGGCCAAGGAAGTGGCCAATGCCGCGGCCGAGCTGGCCGAGGGCAAGATCGACATCCTGATCGGCACCCACAAGCTGCTCCAGGACGACGTGCGCTTCAAGGACCTGGGCCTGGCCATCATCGACGAAGAGCATCGTTTCGGGGTGCGCCAGAAAGAGCAGCTCAAGGCGCTGCGCAGCGAAGTGGACATCCTGACCCTGACCGCCACGCCCATCCCGCGCACCTTGAACATGGCTGTGGCGGGCATGCGCGATCTGTCGATCATCGCCACGCCGCCGGCCCGGCGCCTGTCGGTACGCACCTTCGTCATGGAACAGAACAACAGCACCGTCAAGGAAGCGCTGCTGCGCGAACTGCTGCGCGGTGGCCAGGTGTATTACCTGCACAACGATGTGAAAACCATCGAGAAATGCGCCGCCGACCTGGCCGAACTGGTCCCAGAGGCGCGCATCGGCATTGGTCACGGCCAGATGCGCGAGCGCGAGCTGGAACAGGTGATGAGCGACTTCTATCACAAGCGCTTCAACGTGCTGGTGGCCTCGACCATCATCGAAACCGGCATCGACGTGCCCAGCGCAAACACCATCGTCATCGAGCGTGCCGACAAGTTCGGCCTGGCCCAGTTGCACCAATTGCGCGGCCGGGTCGGTCGCAGCCACCACCAGGCCTATGCCTACCTGCTGACGCCAACGCGCCAGAAGGTCAGCGGTGACGCCGAAAAACGTCTCGAAGCCATCGCCAACACCCAGGACCTGGGCGCCGGGTTCGTGCTCGCGACCAACGACCTGGAAATCCGCGGGGCTGGCGAGTTGCTCGGGGACGGCCAGAGCGGTCAGATCCAGGCGGTGGGCTTTACCCTGTACATGGAAATGCTCGAGCGCGCCGTCAAGGCGATCCGCAAGGGCACCCAGCCCAACCTGGAACAACCGCTGGGCGGCGGCCCGGAAATCAACCTGCGCCTGCCAGCCCTGATCCCCGAGGACTACCTGCCGGACGTGCATGCGCGGCTGATCCTGTACAAGCGCATCGCCTCGGCGGCCGATGAGGAAGGCCTCAAAGACCTGCAGGTCGAGATGATCGACCGCTTCGGCCTTCTGCCAGAGCCCACCAAGAACCTCATGCGCCTGACGCTGCTCAAGTTGCAGGCGGAGAAACTGGGCATCAAGAAAGTCGACGCTGGCCCCAATGGCGGCAAGCTCGAGTTCGAGGCCGAAACGCCGGTCGATCCTCTGACCCTGATCAAGCTGATCCAGGGCCAGCCCAAGCGCTACAAGTTCGAAGGCGCCACCCAGTTCCGCTTCATGGTCCCGATGGAGCGGCCTGATGAGCGTTTCAACACCCTTGAGGCGCTGTTCGAGCGCCTGACACCAAAGCCTGCCTAAGGAAGATCCATGCGCGCCATTCGCTGTCTGACCCTGCTGCTGGTGGCGTTTGCCCCAGCGGCATTCGCCCAGGGCCCGTATCAGGTCGAAATGATCCTGGTAAGGCAGAACAACGTGCCCGCGTTCACCAGTCCGTTCGCGCCTGAAGACTGGAGCGCTGGCGCGCCACGGCTGGACAAAGGCGCAGAGCAGCGCCCGGCGCTCCAAGACGAGGCCACACGCCTGGGTGCCACGGCCGACTACACGGTGCTCATGCACCGGGCCTGGCAACAGCAGGTAGGCGATGGGCCCAGTCGCATCGCATTGGGTGAGGGTACCGAGCAGTTCGGCCATTTCCCGATCGAGGGCAACCTGAGCATCACCCAGGGTCGCTTTATTCAGGTCGAAGCCAACCTTTGGGTCAACCAGCTCGACGGCAACGGCAGCGTGCTGCAGAGCGAGCAGTTTCGGCAGGCCAACAGCAATGTGAAAGGCGGACAACTGACCTACCTGGACGGCGGTCATCTGGCCATGCTGTTGAAGATCACCCCACCTGGCACACCCAAGATGCCGTCGCAGGACATGCTGGAGCAGTGACCCATGAGACGTAAAGGACCTGATGCCTTCGAGCTGCTGAACGAGTACCCCAACTGGATCGAATGTTTCGATGCAGGTGCTCTCAAGCGAGGCGAGGTCTATGCGAGCGAGGGCAAGTCCGAGCTTGCGTACCTGGACGGGCAAAAGTTTTCTGCGCTGTGCGAAGGCAGTGCAGGACAAACCTACAGGCAGACCATCGAAGTGAGCGTGCATGCCGGGCGCTGCATCGTCGAGGGCGACTGCAGTTGCCCTGTGGGGTACAACTGCAAGCATTGCGCAGCCGCGCTGCTGCTGATCAGCGACCCCTTCGACAAGCCACTGGTAGCCAAGCCCACCTCTGCACAGATGTCAGCCGAGCTTCAGTATTGGCTCAGCAATCTCGAACAAGCGCCCGCACCGGTCAAACCCGGCAAGGACAAGCGCGGGCGCTCGGTTTGCTACAACCTGCACCTTCAGGACGATGCCAGTTGCTCGGTGGTCGTGCGCAAAGGCACCGAAACCGAAGACGGCATTCGCTTCAGCCGGGTGCAATCGGTCTACGACTTCCTGTACGACCGGCCAAAATTCGTGACCGAAGAAGACGCACGCATCCTGCGTCTGCTCTCCTCGCTCAACCAGGGGGGCGGCCAGGAGCGGGGCTACAGGTTGACCGGGGGCGAAGGCGGTGAGTTGCTCCAGCGCATTATCGACACGGGCCGGCTGTACCTGTTCGACACTCAGCCACCACTGCAGCCCGGGCCGGTGCGCCAGGGCGAGTTTCGCTGGGTGCGCCTGGACAATGGTGCGTACCGTGGCTTGTGGTTCACTGGCGAGGATAAATCCAACTGCGTCATCCCATTGCTTCCACTGTACTACCTGGACATGGTCACCCATGAAATCGGCGTCCTGGAACATGGGCTAAACCCCCACGTTGCGATGCAACTAACCCTCGCGCCCGAAGTGCCGGAGCACCTGGTCGTGCCGCTCAGCCACAAGCTCAACGCCTTGAGCCATGCCGTGCCGACGCCGACCGAGGTCCAGGAGCAACACGTCGATGACATTCAGCCCACCGCGCACCTGGTACTTGGGAGCCTGGAGTTCACCGCCTACATGCCCAAGACCGGTCGCATGCAGCGCCAGATGCAGCACCGCGCCGCGTTGTCGTTCGACTACGACGGCCTGTCGGCCAGCGGCAATACCGACAAGCCGCTGACGCGCCTGGTGGGCAGCGTGAGCCAGCGCATCAGCCGCCAGCCCAAGGCTGAGCAAGCCCTGCGCAATGTCCTGCGTGACATGGGGTTCAAGGTCGCGACCCGGCAGAGCAAGGCACTGCCCGACAGCGCCGGCGAAATGTTCCTGCTTCCCGACGACGAGGCCTGGCTGCAATTCGTGCGCACCGACCTGCCCCGGCTGCGTGAAGCGGGCTGGCAGGTGGACGTCAACCGCGACTTCGCGTTCGACTTGCTGGAGGTAGAAGACTGGTACGCCACGGTCGATGAAACGCCAGGCCATGAATGGTTCGACCTTGAGCTGGGTATCGTCGTCGAAGGGCAGCGGCACAGCCTGCTGCCCATCGTTCTGCAACTGTTGCGCAACAGCCCTGAGCTGCTACGCCCCAGCGAATTGGCCAAGCGCAACGACGAGGAGCACTTGCTGATCGATCTCAACCGCGGCCGGATCGATGCCCCTGCCCTGCGCGTGGCTCTGCCTTATGGCCGGGTCAAGGCCGTGATGGCGACCTTGGGCGAGCTGTACCTGAGCGAACCTGAGGCCGGGACGGCACTGCGCATGAGCCGAGCAGACGCTGCGCGCCTGAACGGGATCGAAGCGCTGCCCCTGCATTGGGAAGGCGGTGAGCATGTGCGCGACCTGGGTCGCCGCCTGCGCGATGCCAGGGATCTGCAGGTCGCTCCCCCTGCCGGCTTGCAAGCCAACCTGCGCGGCTACCAGCAGCACGGGCTCAACTGGCTGCAAGCACTGCGGGAAATGGGCACCGGTGGCATCCTTGGGGATGACATGGGCCTGGGCAAGACCTTGCAGGCCCTGGCCCATGTGCTGCTGGAAAAAGAAGCGGGCCGTTTAGGCGCGCCAGCACTGGCTGTCATGCCGACCAGCCTGATACCCAACTGGCTGGACGAGGCGCAGCGCTTCGCACCCGGCCTTCGGGTGCTGGCCCTGCACGGGCCAGCCCGCAGCAAGCACTTCGCCCGCCTGCAGGATTACGACCTCATCCTGACCACCTATGCACTGGTGCCCCGCGATCTTGCGCATTTGCGTGCACAGCCATGGCACCTGCTGTTGCTCGACGAGGCGCAGAACATCAAGAGCAGCACCAGCAAGGCAGCCATGGCCGTGTGCCAACTGCAGGCTACCCAGCGCCTGTGCCTGACCGGTACACCGATGGAAAACAATCTCGGCGAGCTGTGGTCGATCTTCCACTTCCTGATGCCCGGCTGGCTGGGTGACCTCAAGCGCTTCAATCAGGACTACCGCACGCCTATCGAGCGCCAGGGCAATACCGAGCGCCTGACCCACCTGATCACGCGCATTCGCCCCTTCCTGCTGCGCCGCACCAAAGAGCAGGTCGCCACCGAGCTGCCAGCCAAGACAGAGCTGGTGCACTGGGTCGAACTGAGTGACGCACAGCGTGACACCTACGAGGCCGTGCGGGTGGCGATGGACAAGAAGGTTCGCGACGAGGTAGCCCGCAACGGTGCCGCACGCAGCCAGATCGTCATCCTCGATGCACTGCTCAAGCTGCGCCAGGTGTGTTGCGACTTGCGCCTGGTCAAGGGCGTGGACATCAAGGGCAACCAGAGCGACAAGGGCAAGCTGGGCGCGCTGCTGGAGATGCTCGAAGAGCTGATGGGCGAAGGCCGTCGCGTGCTGCTGTTCTCCCAGTTCACCTCGATGCTGGCGTTGATAGAGCAGGAACTGAAAAAGCGCAGCATCCGTTACAGCCTGTTGACCGGCGACACTCGCGACCGCCGCACCCCTGTCCAGCAGTTCCAGGAGGGGGACAGCCAGGTCTTTCTGATCAGTCTCAAGGCAGGCGGGGTGGGTTTGAACCTGACAGCAGCCGACACCGTCATCCATTACGACCCGTGGTGGAACCCGGCCAGCGAAAACCAGGCGACCGACCGGGCCTACCGCATTGGCCAGGACAAGCCCGTGTTCGTGTTCAAGCTGATCACCCGCGGCACGGTGGAGGAAAAGATTCAGCTGTTGCAGCAGGAAAAAGCAGCGCTGGCTGCCAGCCTGCTAGACGGTGGCAAGGCCGGGCAATGGCGACTGGGGGACGAGGAAATAGAGGCGCTGTTTGCGCCGTTGCCGGGCAAACGCGGTCGGTAGCAGCTGTCGGAACGCGTACCCGCTGGGTAGACGCGTTCCGACAGACTGTTGGACGATGAGGGGCTAGTCGATCAACTGCGCGTCCTTGAGCGCACACAGCGCCTGCAGCCAACGCGGATGCTGGCGATAATCGGTGCAGGCTGTGCCTTGGCCGCGCATGCTGGCGATCCGAGGTGACGGCGTGATCCGCATACGCTGAGCAGCACCAAGCGCCAGTTCGGCCGCAGCACGGTCGTTGCAAACCAGCCCCATGTCGCACCCGGCGCTGAATGCCGCCTCGATGCGGCTGGCCGCATCACCGACCACATGAGCACCGGCCATGGACAGGTCGTCACTGAAGATGACCCCGTCGAAACCTAGCTCGCCGCGCAAAATATCTTGCAGCCACCGGCGGGAAAAGCCTGCCGGACGGTTGTCGACCTGCGGGTAGATCACATGGGCAGGCATCACTGCCGCCAGTTGACCGCTCAGGCGGCTGAACGGCACCAGATCTGCCGCACGCAGTTGCTCCAGGCTACGCTCGTCAGTGGGTATCGCCACGTGGGAATCGGCTTCTGCCCAACCATGGCCTGGGAAATGTTTGCCACAAGCAGCCATGCCTGCCGCGTTCATGCCGCGGATGAACGCGCCGGCCAATTGCGTAGCCCGCAGCGGATCACCTTCGAAGGCGCGGCTGCCCACCACCGCGCTGCGCTGGTGATCCAAGTCCAGCACCGGAGCGAAGCTCAGGTCCAGGCCAACGGCAAGGACTTCGGTCGCCATCAACCAGCCACATTGTTCGGCCAGGTACTCGGCATTGGCAGTGTCGGCCAGGGCACGCATCGCCGGCAGGCGCACGAACCCCTGGCGCAGACGCTGTACCCGACCGCCCTCCTGGTCGACGGCCAGGATCAGGTCCGGGCGCAGCGCACGAATGGACGCGCACAACTCACGCACCTGGCGCGGGCTGTCGATGTTGCGGGCGAAGATGATCAACCCCCCCACTTCGGGCTGGCGCAACAGCTGCCGGTCTTCGGCGGTCAGCCAGGTACCGGCGATATCCACCATCAAGGAGCCTTGCAGGCTGGCGGTCATGAGAAATCCTTCAATAGAGACAGGGGAAAGCCCGCTTAGGGCTGGCGACTGGCGAGCTCATGCCTTGGCGGGGGCTGCACCGCTGACGGTCTTGCTGCGCGGGCGCAACTGGGCGCTGGCCATGGCCGCATCGGTGACGCCGGTATCGGCACGCATGCCAGCAGCCAGGAACGGCACCATCAAGCGCATCACCTGCTCGATGGAAGTGTTGATGCCAAAGTCAGTCTCGGCGATGGCTCGCAGCGCCTTGATGCCCGACATGCTGAACGCAGCAGCCCCGAGCATGAAATGCACACGCCAGAACAATTCGAGCGGAGGAATGCGTGGCGCGGCTTCGTTGACCAGCAACATGTAGCGGCGGAACACCTTGCCATACATGTCTTCGAGGTAACGGCGCAAATGGCCCTGGCTCTGGCTGAACGCCAGGCCCAGC
>NZ_JBJJMO010000049.1:0-35110 GCF_046231935.1 Pseudomonas sp. KCJK9111
ATGTTTAGAGGAGCCGGGGTTGAAGCTTGCGCACTGCCCTAGGCTACAATTACGCCCTCGTGGGAGCGTCCTGCCGCGATGGGCCGCGCAGCGGCCCCATAGTCACCTACCCCCCACCCAACAACCGCCCCAGACGTTTTCCCACGCATTCGCTGGCGCTTTTGCGCCATTGCGGCGAACATTGCCGGCTGATTTTGCTGCCAACGGAGTGACTGTGGCCAACGAGCAACCCAAGGCCCTCGCCGAACTGACCCCACCCACACGCCTACCCTGGCTCAAACGGCTCATCGCCCAGTGCCTCGGGCGTGGTCTGACCCGCATTCAGGCGCAACACCCTCACTCCTGGTGGCTAGGCCATGCCGATGGCCAGCACCAAGGCCGTGGCGAAGGCGAACGCGCCGGGTTCGAACGGGGCCATGCGCAAGGGTACGAGGCAGGCCAGCAAGTGCTGGTCATCCGTGACCACCGGCCCGACACCCCAGCCATTCCCGGCCAGGATGATCACCTGTTCGAAGACTGGCGCCTGGCCCTGACCGCCGAGCTGAAGAAACGCTTCAAGGCCGACGTTGCCCAGCGCCTGCCCAGCCACGCGCAGCCCAGCGCCGCGCAATGGAAACTGATCTTCAGCGATACACCGTCCACCTGCGTGGTGGCCGGGGCAGGGGCGGGCAAATCGACCTCCCTGGTGCTGCGAATCTTGCTGCTGCGTCACTACCTGGGCTACGAACTCGATGCGATGACGGTCGTCACCTTCACCCGTGAGTCGCGCAAGGACTTCATCAAGCGCTTGGTGCAGGTATTCGCGCTGTGGGACGTTCACCTGCAACCGGCACAGGCGCGCGAACTGGTACGCACCTTCCACTCCCGCATCCTGCCGCTGGTGCGCAGCTTGCCTGGGTTCGAGCAGGTGCGCGCGTTCGAGACTCTGGGCAACGAGATGCCCGCCGGGCGTGAGGCCGAGGCGGACAGCAACCCGTTCGACCTGCGCCTGAACGATGCCCAGCGCCAACAGCTCAATCATTGCTACAGCGCCCTGCTGGCGGACAGCCCGCGCTTTGCCGAGCTGATCGGCCACTTGCGCAACGAAGCCTTGCAACTCAAGCCACTGGACCCGGACAACCCCGAGGTGCAGAAACGCGCCCAGGTGACGCAACTGGCCGCGCAACGCGATGAAGAGCTGTGCGATGTGATCGAGGACCTTTGGTTCGCAGCGGGGGCCTGGCCAATCCAGGGCATTGAGCCGACGCGTGACACCGTCGAGATCCGTGGGTGCCGTTTTCATGTCCACGGCCGCTTGGGTGCCACCGGGCCATGGGTGGTGTTGGGCTTCGACCCTTCCGAGAGCGCCCAGTACCAACGACCCGGTGCCAAGCTCGCCGTACGCGCCGAGTGGGCAGTCAAACGAACCCTATTGCAGGCATTCTGCGATCAGCCGTTGATCTGGCTGGACAACTACGCCATGGCCCGGCGCCTGGCCGCTTCGCTGGCAGGTGACGCCGTGGCCGGGCCTGGGTTCGAATACAAGGTCAAGGGCGAGCTGTCGGCCGCGCCGCTGCTCGACGCATTCGTCAGCGCCGCGAGCTTTATCGAAAACCTCGGCCTGGAAGTGAACACGGCTATTGCCGACATGCGCTTTGTGCCAGGCGACAGCGACGCGCTGTTCTTCGAAGCGTTGGCCCTTTACTGGAAAGCGTTCGAAGCGCATTTGCTCGACCAGGTCCCTCCGGTCATGAGCTACAACCGCATGTTCGCGCTGTTCGGGGAAAACAACCCGGAAAACCTGCAACTGTTGCCCGACCCGCTGTTGCGGCCGCTGGCCCACCTGATGATCGATGAATTCCAGGACGTCTCGCCGCAAATCGTCAGCTGGCTGCGGGCGTCTTTGCGTGAAATCCGCAGGCGCGGCCCCGGCCTCAATGTCGGCCGCCATGCTCAGCATTCTTCCCTGTTGTGCGTGGGCGATGACTGGCAGTCGATCTATGGCTGGCGAGGCAGCTCGCCCAAGTACTTCACCGAATTCACCAAGGCGTTTCCGACGCCCGCCAGCACACGGGTAATGATGGTGGAGAATTATCGCTGCCAGCAGCAGGTAATCGATGCCGCCGAGCACCTGGTCAAGGGCACGTCCACCATCGCCGGCAAGAAGGCCCGGGCCGCTGGCCCTGCCGCTGAACTTGCAGGCTCTCCGGTCAAGGTCTTCGAGCGTGACGAGGCCGCCTTGGGCCAGACCCTCATCGAGCATTACCAGCGCGGCGAGTCGGTGCTGATGCTCTACCGCAAGGGCAATGACCGGGCGGCGATGGGCGAACACCTGGAGCCTGTGCTTCAAGCCGAGGCAGCGGTGCCGCCCGAGCAGCGGCGTCTTCGGCAACTCACCTACCACAGCGCCAAGGGCTTGCAGGCCGATGCGGTGTTCATGCTGGGCGACTGCCAGTACCTGACCAGCTCGCCCTACAAGAACCAGGTCTATCGCCAGGCGGGCTTGGGCAAGGCGGGCGACCCGCAGCCGTTCGATACCGCCCAGAAGGAGGAGGTGCAGCGCTTGGCCTATGTGGCCGTGACCCGAGCGGTGCAGCATTGCTACTGGCACGTGGAGCCGGCCAATGGCGATGCCGCCGTGGCCGCTCGCGCTTCCAGCCGTGTGGATGGCCGTCAGGACTGTTTCGAAGACTGTCGGGGTCGGTGACGGTTAAGTCACCGTCGGTAAGGGGCCAGTGGTGGCAACTGGCTTGCGCCAAGGTGACCTGTCGGCGCCCTGCGCGCTCCGGCGCAAGGGTTGCCGCAGACGACAGGCGTCGTGGAACGCGGTGGCGTGTTCGGTCTGGTGTAGCTGCATCAGGCTGCCGATCAGGAAGCATACCCATGCGATCAACCACCACACCCAAGGATCACCCGCTGGACATCAATGGCATCGAAGTGGCTGTGCGCTGCTGGGGACCGGAGGATGGCATTCCCGTACTGGCCTTGCATGGCTGGTTGGACAACGCCGCCTCGTTCGAGCGCCTGGCACCCCTGCTCGATGGCTGTTTCGTGGTAGCCCCCGACCTGGTCGGCCATGGGCGTTCCGACCATCGGCGCCATGACAGCGGCTACTACCTGTGGGAGCACGCCGAGGACATGCTGTCGGTCACCGAAAGCCTTGGCATGCGGCAATTCCATGTACTGGCCCACGGCATGGGCAGCGGTGTGGCTTCGCTGCTGGCGGCCATGACCAGTGCGATTGCGAGCATGACCTTCCTCGACGGCATGGGGGCACCGTTCACCGTCGCCGAGCATGACCGCGTGCAGCACCTGGCACGGGCTTATCGCCTCAAGCGCATGGTCCAGCGTACGCAGATGCAGGGCTTCAACGAGCCGGACGTGCAACGCTTCGACGATTTGGACAGCGCGCTGGCTCAGCGTCGTGAACGGCTCGACACCGACTTGTCGCAAGAGGCTGCGAGGTTACTGGCGCTGCGCGACCTGCTCCAGCTCAACGACGGTTATTGCTGGCGCCACGACCCGCGGTTGGTGCTGCCTGAGCCCATGCCGCTCACCGAGCCTGAGGCATGCGATCTGCTCAGCCAGATTCGTTGCCCGCTGTACCTGATGTTTGGCCGGCAGGGCGCTTTCACGGGCGAGGCCTTCGGCCGGCGTGAAGCGGCATTGCCGCCACAGGCGAAAGTGTCCTGGCACCCAGGCGGCCACCATTTCCACCTCGATGCGCCGGACCGTGCCTTGGTTGATCAACTGCTGCGTATCCTCGCGCGCCATGAGGGCGGTGTGTTGCAGCGCTTGGTCAACGAGTAGCGCCTTCACACGGTTGCGCCGTTTGTTCAAGCGCGGTGTCGGCCGGTACGGGGACACTGTGGGCTCCTGTCATTCTGGAGTTGCCCATGCGCTACCTCTACGCCCCTGTGTTTTTCTTAGGGTTCATAGGCGCTGCCCTGGCAGTGGCGATGAACACCCATCTGTTCTGGTTGCTGCCCTTGCTGGTGGGCGCCGTGGTGGTGTCGCGGTTGTGCGAGCGTGCCATGCCGTTCAAGTCATGGTGGAATCACTCGCAGGGGGATACCCGGCGAGATGCCTGTCACGCGTTGGTGAACGAGGCGCTGACAGGGCTCAGCGTTGTCGTGGTCGTACCGCTGGCGGCATCGCTGCCGAACTTCGGGCTCTGGCCCGGGCACTGGCCCTTGGTCTTGCAGTTGCTGATGGCGATCATCCTGGCGGACCTGGGCATTACCCTGGTGCACTACGCCAGTCACCGCAGCGCCTGGCTGTGGCGTCTGCACGCCGTGCACCACAGCGTGACTCGACTGTACGGGTTCAACGGCTTGATGAAGCACCCTTTGCATCAGATGCTCGAAACCCTGGGCGGCACCTTGCCGTTGCTGATGCTTGGCCTACCCATACAGGTCGCTGCACTCCTGGCCTTTTCCGTGTCGGTACAGTTGCTGTTGCAACATAGCAATGTGGACATGCGCGTCGGTGCCTTGCGCCATGTGTTCGCGTGGGCGCCGGTGCACCGTCTGCATCACCTCAAGTACGGCACCCACGGCGACGTCAATTTCGCCCTGTTCCTGCCGCTGTGGGATCGCCTGCTGGGCACGGCGCTGCATCTACCCGACTACGCACTGCGCGATGACGACGTGGGCATTGGCGATCGCCCTGATTATCCCCGGACCTATCTGGCACAGCTTCGCGAGCCTTGGCGGGGGAGTGAGGTGCACGCACCGGCAGTGCTACCGGCTGCGTTGCGTCAGGCGCTAGCCAGGCGCGCCCAGTCGTAGGTGGCGCACAATTTCGCTGGGGGTAAGCCCGAAATGGCGGCGCATGCTGCGGGAGAAGTGCGCGGAGTCGGCGAAACCGGCTGCGAGCGCCGCTTGTGTCAGGCTGGCACCGGCCAGTGCTTGCTGCACGGCCATCCGCAGGCGCTGCCACAGCACCAGGCGTCGTACCGAAACCCGCAGTTGGCGTGTGAACAGGCGCTCCAGCTGGCTCACCGAAAGCGATGCAATGCTGGCCAGTTCATGTGCAGGCAACGGTTGCTCACCCAGCGCGCGCACGTGCTCAAGCGCTTTTGCCAGACGTGGGTCCAGTGCCGATCGTGGCCATGTCCGAAGATGCATCGCCAATTGCTCAGGCACCCGGTCGGCTGATTCAGCCAGGCGTTGCAGGTCAGACAGACGGAACGCCAACGGCTCTGCAAACAGGGTGATACACGGCACGCGCTCGCTCAGGATGGCATGGGGCTGTTGCGAAGGGATCAGCACCTGCGGGCCGCTGCACGTATGCCCGTCCAGGCAGACCTCGACATCCGCATCAAGTCCGATCAGCAGTTGATGGGCATAGTGCTGGTGGCTGTCGGTGCGCCCCAGTCGTCCCGTCACCAGGCAGTGGTCCTCGGCCAGCCAGATCTCGCCTTGCCAACTTGGCTGCGCTGCACCGTTCATGGCCACAGTGAAGGCATGTCAGTCAAAGTAGCCTCGCAGGCTGAAATTGTACCCAGTGTCCACGGTGGTGTTCGCCACACGCCCAGCACGCTTGTTCAAGACGAACTCGAAGGTCGGTTCGTACAGGCCATCACACAGGCAGGCGCCGGCCAGGACTTCGACGTCATACCAGCCGTTGTCCAGTTCGATCACAGGGCGGCCCGGCTCACGGTAGCGCGCCAGCAAGTCGCCCAGGGTCTTGGGGGTGAAGTACTGGAGGATACGCCAGGTGTACAGCATCACAGCGCCATGCTCGATCTTCAGCGAATAACCACCGCGCTGGTGCTTGAGACGGCTGCTCGCCTCGCGCAATTTGGGCGTTTGCCCATTGAGCGTGAACACCACGTGGTAGGGAAGGTTGTCGACGCCGGCCACAGGCAGCACGACGCCATCGCGTACGGCCTTGTCGCCGCTGTCATGGTGGGTGAATTCGTAGGCCAGGTCGTCAGGCAGGCCATGCTCCTGCTTGAAGCGTTCGAGCAATTGGATGTCACCTAGCAGGAAGTAGTCGACCAGGTCGTTGAGCACTTCGTCGAACTCATGACGCATCGTGTGTCCTTGGGCAACGATCGGTAGGGCTGCGCCAGTCGGGATGTTGGACGGGCGCAGGCGGTGTGCAGGCGCCAGTCAGTGTAACTGCGTAATCTGGATGAGGTTGCCGCAGGTGTCGTCGAAGATTGCAGTCATGACGTTATCGACCTCGGCGGGAGTCTGATGGAACTGGACACCGGCAGCGGATAGCCGGATGTATTCGCCTTGTATGTCTCGCACGGCAAAGATTGCGGTGGGTATGCCGTCTTCTTTGAGCGCGGCCTTGTACGCTTTCGACGCAGGGTGCACCTCTGGCTCCAGTTGCAGTTGCACGCCGTTGGGGTCGTTGGGTGAGGTCAGGGTCAGCCAGCGGTGCTGGCCCATGGCGAGGTCTTGTTTAGGTTCGAAGCCCAGTACGTAGTGATAGAAGGCAAGCGCTTTGGCTTGGTCGTCGACAAGAATACGGGTGAGCATGATCTTCATGGGCGCACACCTATGCTGGGGTCGTTACTTATCAGTAAAGACGGCCCTTGACGTTTGGCAATGCAGCCTAGTATCAAATCGCGTCTTTGATCACGCCATCGGTGCATCAGGGCCGCAAACTGGTCAATGGCCGGCGCAGCACAAGCGTTCAGCCTTTGGAAGTGTCCGCAGTGGCTTGCAGGTCGGCGGCGAATACCTCGGTGACCTTCGTCCGATAGGCTTCGAAGGCTGCAATGGCGCCGACGATCACGCCAGCTTCTTGTTGTTCATCGAGCGCCAGGCCGTCGATTGCGCTCACGAACGCCTTCCAGTGCTGGGCGCGTCCTTGCGGGTGGGCTGCCAGGTGCCGCGCACCCAGGCCTTCGTCCAGGCCAAGGTGCTGGGTGTGCTTGAACAAGAAGGCGGCGCCCAGGTTCGAACCCTCGCTGCAATACAGCCAGCCCAGTGCCTGGGCCCGGTCTACCTTCACCCTCGCCGGCAGGGCCGGTGGCACTTGGCCCAGGTCGCGAATGTCCTGCTCGACCGCAGCGAGCCGCGACAGCGACGAGAGGCCCGGCAGCCACGCATTGAGGTGGGGGTCCTCGTAAAGTCCGTGGAGGCTGCCGTGAAAGTGATGCTGTACCAGCAGGAAGCGCGCGTAGCGCGCTCTGTCCTCAAAGGGGTGCGCGGCCATGACCAACTGATCGACACTGTCATGTTCGCGGTGGGTGGCCGCTTTGAGGCGTTTGCAACGGCTTGTCTCCAGGGGTGACACGGGTACGGCGATCATTCGGTGAGTCCGTGCGGGCAGAAAGGCGTCCATGATGCGTGGCGGTGAGCATCGCAGCAAGCATCAGGCACGGTTATCATGGCCGCCGTATCGTTCAGACCCAAGGAAAAGCCGGTCATGTCTTCGCTTCAGTTCCGTACGCCGTCCCTTGAGGACGCCAGCCGCTGCCACGCCATCGAGATTGGTGCCTACGAGGGAGACGAAGCTGCCACGCTGGAAAAGATCCAGACGCGCATCAGTCGGTACCCACAGGGGTTTCTGTTGCTTGAAAGTGATGGAGAGATCGTTGGCTTCATCAACAGCGGCTGCGCCCACCAGGTGGTGATGTCGGACGAAGCGTTCAAGGAACTGGTGGGGCATGACCCCGATGCCCCCAACGTAGTGATCATGTCGGTGGTGGTCGACCCGGCGTCTCAGGGCCAAGGTCATGCCAAGCGATTGATGGAAGCGTTCATCCTGCGAATGAAAGCCTGCGCGAAGCAGACCATCCACCTGATGTGCAAAGAACAGCACTTACCGCTGTACCGCAAGCTGGGTTATCAGTACGTCCAGCCTTCACCTTCCGAGCACGGCGGTATGGCGTGGCATGAGATGGTAATGGTGCTGTGAGCCATTGCCGGGCGGCGTCAGGTAGGGCCGCACTGCGGCCCACCGGCGGCAAGCGCGACGCTACAGGTTGAACCTGCCATTAAGCTGGGGCTGGCTTGCTGGTGATGGGCTGTCATGCAGCCCCAGAGGCGCAAGACAGCCAGCATCACGAGGCGGCGCCTCTATCAGCCTGCGACCAACTGATGGGCCAGGCGGTTGTGGCGTTCGAGCACCCGTGGCAGGTCGACGGTGACCAACTGGCCATCCCTGACCACCACCTTGCCGTTGATGACGCTGGTATGCACCTGGGTCGGGGTGCAGAACACCAGCGCTGCAAGCGGGTCATGATGCCCGCCGGCGTAGGCGACATGGCCCAGGTCGAAGGCGACGAAATCAGCGACCATGCCCGGTGCCAGTGCGCCGATGTCATCGCGGTTGAGCACCTTGGCGCCGCCCAGGGTCGCGATTTCCAGCGCTTCGCGGGCCGTCATCGCATCCGGGCCAAACCCCACGCGTTGCAGCAGCAGGGCCTGGCGGACCTCGCCGATCATGCTGGCACCGTCGTTGGACGCCGAACCGTCCACCCCGAGCCCGACCGGTACGCCATGATCGCGCATGGCGCGCACCGGGGCGATACCTGAAGCCAGGCGCATGTTCGAGCATGGGCAATGGGCGACCCCGGTGCCGGTGCGGGCGAACAGTTCGATGCCATGCTGGTCCAGTTGCACGCAGTGCGCGTGCCACACGTCGGGCCCGACCCACCCCAAATCCTCGGCGTACTCGGCAGGGGTCATGCCGAATTTTTCCCGGCTGTAGGCAATGTCGTTGACGTTTTCGGCCAGGTGCGTGTGCAGCGATACGCCATGCTGGCGAGCCAGAACAGCCGCTTCGCGCATCAGGTCGCGGCTGACCGAGAAGGGCGAGCAGGGCGCCACCACGATCCGGCGCATCGAGCCATGGCTGGCATCATGGTAGTCCTCGATCAGGCGCTGGGACTCCTTGAGGATATCCGCTTCCTTTTCCACTACCGAGTCCGGCGGCAGCCCGCCCTGGCTCTGGCCCACGCTCATGCTGCCGCGGGCGGCGTGAAAACGCATGCCGATTTCGGCAGCCGCATGGATGCTGTCGTCGAGCTTGCATCCGTTGGGGTAGATGTACAGATGGTCGCTCGAGGTGGTGCAACCGGAAAGGATCAGCTCGGCCATGGCCGTCTGGGTCGAGACCGCAATCATCTCGGGGGTGAGCCGTGCCCAGATCGGGTACAGCTGGGTGAGCCAGTTGAACAGCTCGCCGTCCTGGGCGGCTGGCACCACCCGCGTCAGGCTCTGGTACATGTGATGGTGGGTGTTGACCAGCCCGGGGATGACCACCTTGCCGGACATGTCCAGCACCTCGTCCGCCTGTTGGGGCAGGGTATCGCTGGGGCCGACTTGCTTGATCAGGTTGTCTTCGATGTACAGGCCACCACCGCGGATTTCGCGGCGCTCGCCATCCATGGTGACGAGCAGTTGGGCATGCTTGATCAGGAGCGTTCTTGGTGCGTGTGCAGATGACATGGTCGATGCCTGTTGCAATACGCGCTAGCGATGGCCAGCGTCGTAGGCGACGCGGCAATGTAATCAGGAAACGATCAGGTTGTATACATTGGCCGTATTTGTGAATGTGCGTCACCTCATATGTGAAAATCGGCCAGAAATAAGACCTCTGCGATCGAATAAACTGGCAGCCAATGTCTTGAGAGTTCTTCCATGTCTGCCGCATCCACCACCGCTTCACCCGTTGACGAAGCTCCACGGGCAGCCATCAGCATTGCCATCCTCGCGTTCTCCGCTTTCCTGATTGTCACCACCGAGTTTCTCATTGTGGGCCTGTTGCCTGCCCTGAGCCGCGACCTGGGGGTGTCCATCTCCATGGCTGGACAACTGGTCACGCTGTTCGCATTCACAGTCATGCTGGCAGGGCCGTTCCTCACGGCCATGCTGGCGCATCTGGACCGTAAACGGCTGTTCATCACCATCTTGCTGGTTTTTGCCGCGGCCAATGCCCTGGCGGCCGTGGCCGATAACTTCTGGGTACTGGCCATTGCACGTGTCATACCGGCATTGGCGTTGCCGGTGTTCTGGGGCACTGCCAGCGAGACGGCCGGGCACCTCGCCGGGCCCGAGCATGCAGGGCGTGCGGTATCGAAGGTATACCTGGGCATCTCTGCCGCCATGCTGCTGGGCATCCCGCTGGGCACGTTGGCCGCTGACGCGTTGGGCTGGCGTGGCGCCTTCGGGGCGCTGGCGGTGCTTTCCCTGGTGATGGCCGTGGCGATGGGCGTCTGGATGCCCCACGTAGCCCGCACCGCCAAGGTGGATTTCGCCCGTCAAGCGCGGATTTTCACCGAACGCTTCTTCGTAGCGAACGTGCTGCTGTCGATTCTGGTGTTCACCGCCATGTTCACCGGCTACACCTACCTGGCCGACCTGCTCGAGCGTGTGGCGGGTGTGGCCCCGGCTCACACCGGTTGGTGGCTGATGGGCTTCGGCGCCGTTGGCCTGCTGGGCAACTGGATCGGGGGGCGCGCCGTCGACCACTCCGTTCTCAAGGCCACTGCGGGCTTTCTGGTGCTGCTGGCGATCGGCATGGCAGCGCTGGAGCCCTTGGCCCATGCAGGCCTGGTGTTCTGCCTGGCGCTGGCCTTGTGGGGTATCGCCAACACCGCGCTTTACCCGGTCTGCCAGGTGCGCGTGATGGCGTCGGTGACCCACGCCAAGGCGCTGGCCGGTACCGCCAACGTATCGGCTGCCAACGCCGGCATCGGCCTGGGTGCGGTGCTTGGTGGCATGACCATCGACGGGCTGGGGGTTGCGTATCTGGGCTATGTGGCCGCCGCAGTCGCCGTGCTGGCGCTGCTGGCAGTGCCCATAGTGGGCAGGCTGGCGCCTCAGACGGGTTCGGCGGTACGTGTGCCGTGAGGGGCGAGCCTGGGCAACAGGTAATCGAGCAGTGCACGCACTTTGGGTAGGTGCTCGCGACGCTTGAGCCAGACCAGGTTCATTGGCAACCCGTCGGTTGCCAGCTCCGGCAGCACCTCGACCATCCGTCCATGATCGAGGTGCTGCTGGGTCAACCAGGTGGGTAGCTGACCTATGCCATGGCCGGCCAGCACCGCCGCGACCTCGCCTTCGCCATCGCCCACGGCGATGCGCGGCTGTACCGTGCGACGCTCCATCTCCCCGGGCTGGCGCCCCTTGAAGAACCACGGGCTGACCAGGCCGTCGGTGTGCCCATAGCCCACGCAGTGGTGATGCTCCAGGTCCTCCTCGCTTTGCGGAGTACCGTAAATGTCTAGGTAGTCGGGGGCTGCGCAGAATATCAGGCGCTGGGCGCCAAAGTACTGATGGCCCAGGGCAGCGGGCCAGGTATCGGGGCCGCCGATGCGCACCACGATGTCGATGCCTTCCTGCACCGGGTCGACGAAACGGTCGGAAAACGAGACGTGCGGCTGCAGCAGCGGATGCTGCCGGGTAAACGCCAGGATCAGCGGCAGCACATGCAAGCGCCCATAGGAGGCGGGCAAGTCGATGCGTACCCGTCCGTGAGGTTCATTACCCGTAGTGGCGAGGGTGTGTTCGACTTCTTCCAGATCGGCCAGCACCGAGGTGCAGGTGCGGTAGAAAACCACGCCTGCCTCGCTCAGCGACAACCGGCGGGTGGTGCGCTCGAACAGGCGAACGCCCATGCGCGCCTCGAGGCGCGCGATACTCTTGCTGACCGCCGAGCTGGTAAGGCTCAGTCGCCCGGCCGCTGCCGTGAAGCTGCCGAGGTCGGCGACCGCGACGAAGACGTCGATCCCTTTGAGTCGTTCTGAGGAGTGCATGACCGGCCTTTACATGGGTTCGTGGGGCAGACCCCGGCAGCATAAGGGATCCTGTGATGGCGTTTTAGGGTAATAGCGTCGGGAGACAGGCCTGGGTAGCGCATCGGCAATGGAACACCAGCCCATCTTGCACACTCATAGGCTTTGCGCCAGCGCCTTGGGTAGATCATGCTGTACCGACCCGGCCCTGATGCACCAAAGGACTGCCCCCATGTTCCCTTTTGCCTGGATAGCCTGCGCATGACCCTGACGTTGCTCACCTTTTTCGGCACCCTGGCCGCCATGGAAGGCGTGGCCTGGTTTGCTCACAAGTACATCATGCATGGCTTCGGCTGGGGCTGGCACCGCTCGCACCACGAGCCGCGTACCGGGATCTTCGAGAAGAACGACCTGTACGCCGCGGTGTTCGCCGTGCTGGCGATCATGCTCATCGCCCTGGGCAATGCCGGTTGGTACCCGTTGCAATGGGTAGGCGCAGGCATGACGGCCTATGGGGTTCTGTATTTCGTCGCCCACGACGGCCTGGTGCACCGGCGCTGGCCTTTCAAAGTGGTGCCGCGCAAGGGTTACTTCAAGCGCCTGTACCAGGCACATCGGCTTCATCATGCCGTACAGGGACGCGAAGGCTGTGTGTCGTTCGGTTTTCTGTATGTCCCCACTATCGAGCGGCTGCGCCAGCAACTTCGGGCACTGCATGGCGGGCCGCTGCGGGCGAAGGGCGCTGCCACAGGCGAGCCGGGCGTTGGGGGTAGCGACGCAGCCGACAGCTCAGCGCCTGCCAAAACCCCGTGACCAAGGCACCGACCTTTTCGCGTTTTGACGTAGACAGCCGCCCGTCCCAGGCGTCGATCCCGGCGCTGTCGACCTTCAGGCCGATGCGCCGGTATACCTGACCAGCCGTGGCCACTGCCCACGCCGAGCGCAGCGGCAAAGCCGGCAGCCCCGCCTGGGCGCTGGCGTAGTAGGGCTCGGCCTGGGCGACCAGGCGCCTGGCCAGGGTGGCGACGGCTGCGCGGTGACGCACATCGGCCAGGTCGTCTGCCTTGAGGTCGAATTCCGACAGCCAAGCCTGGGGCAAGTAACAGCGCCCGACCTTGGCATCATCGACGATGTCCCGGGCGATGTTGGTCAGCTGCATGGCCAGGCCCAGGTCGCAGGCCCGGTCCAGCACGCGCCCCTCCTGAACGCCCATGACCCTGGCCATCATCAGGCCCACCACACCTGCCACGTGATAGCAGTAGACCATGACCTCATCCAGGGTCTGGTAGCGGCAAGCGGACACGTCCTGGGCGAAGCCTTCGAGCAGGTCGAAGGCTTCGGCGCGGGGGATGCCGTGGCGCCTGGCCACTTCGCGCAGTGCGGCGAAGGCCGGTTGATCCACGGGCAAGTCTGCGCAGGCGGCTTCGGTCTGGCGCTGCAGATCCAATAGGCGCACTTGCGCTTCTTCCTGGCTGATGACCACCGCATCATGCCCGGCTTGCTGCCCATCGATCACGTCATCGCAATGGCGGCACCAGGCATACAACAGTACGGCGCTGCGCCGGGTGTGCGCATCGAATAGCCGGGCTGCTGCGGCAAAGCTCTTCGAACCCACGGCGATGCTGTGTTCGGCATGGGCAAGCAACTGGTCGTGGGACGGTGTGGTCATGCGCCCAGGTCCTCGAGCATCAGCCCTGCCGTGGCCTTGGCCGAGGCGATCACGCCAGGTACACCGGCCCCCGGGTGCGTGCCTGCGCCCACCAGGTACAGGTTGGTCACTTGGCTGTCACGGTTGTGCGGGCGGAACCAGGCGCTCTGGGTCAGGATCGGTTCCAGGGAAAACGCCGAACCCAGGTGCGCATTGAGTTCCTCACGGAAGTCCAGCGGCGTGAAGGTGCGGCAGGTGACCAGGTCCTCGCGCAGGCCGGGAATGTAGTGACGTTCCAGGTAGTCGAGAATCTTGTCCCGGAACCGTGGCCCTTCCACCTCCCAGTCGATGGCCGCGTTGCCCATGTGCGGTACGGGCGCCAGCACGTAGTGGCTCGAGCATCCTTCCGGAGCGAGGCTCGGGTCGGTGGCGCAAGGGGTGTGCAGGTAGAGTGAAAAGTCTTCGGCAAGCTCATGACCGTTGAAGATTTCGTCGATCAGCTCCCGGTAGCGCGGGCCAAAGCAGACGGTGTGATGGCGTAACTGCGGCTGGGTGCGCTTGAGGCCGAAGTGCACCACGAACAGCGAGTTGCTAAAGCGCTTGCCCTTGAGCCGCTTGCCTTCCTGTTCACCCCGTGGATGCTCGCCCAGCAGGTCGGAATAGGTGTGCACTACATCGGCATTGGAAGCGACTGCGTCTGCCAGCCAGCGCCGCCCGTCCTGGGTGCGCACGCCGGTCACGCGGCTGCCTTGGGTTTCGAACGCGGCCACCTTGGCATTGAGCTCCAGGGTGCCGCCCAGGTCGGTGAACAACTTGGCCATGCCCTGCACCAGGGCGCCGGTGCCGCCTTTAGGGAACCACACACCCCAGGTGCGCTCCAGCGCATGGATCAAGGTGTAGATCGAGGATGTGGCAAAGGGGTTGCCCCCGACCAGCAAGGCGTGGAACGAAAACGCCTGGCGCAGTTGGTCATCCTGGATGAACCGCGCCACCATGCTATAGACGCTGCGCCAGGCCTGCAGGCGAGCCAACTGCGGGCCGGCATGCAGCATGTCGCGAAAAGACAGGAACGGCACCGCGCCGAGCTTGATATAGCCTTCTTGCAGCACGGCTTTGGAATAGGCCAGGAACTGTCGATAACCTTCCACGTCCTTGGGCTCGAAGGCCTCGATCTGGCGTTCCAGGTCGGCCTGGTCATTGCCATAGTCGAATGCCCGGCCGTCCTCCCAGCACAGGCGGTAGAACGGTGTTACCGGCAGCAACTCCACGTAATCCTGCATAGGCCGGCCGGCGAGGGTGAACAGGGCTTCGATGGCGCTTGGGTCGGTGATCACCGTGGGGCCTGCGTCGAAGGTAAAGCCTTGGTCGTTGTAGACGTAGGCGCGGCCACCGGGTTTGTCGCGTGCCTCGAGCAAGGTCGTGGGGATACCCGAGGCCTGCAGGCGAATGGCCAGGGCCAGGCCGCCAAGGCCTGCCCCAATGACCAGGGCGGATCGTTCGTTGCTCATGGATAGTCCTTGAAATGGGCAGGAGAGTGTCGCAAGGCAGCCTTCATGGCCTCGCCTACGGGCACAGGCGGCTTGCCGCACAGGATCCGCAGACGATCACGCAGCGTACTCTGGCCTGCGTAGAAACGGGCGATCAGCCCATCAGGCAATCGATAAAAGCGCTGCATCACCTGCCAGCGACGGTTCGGCCGGCCGGCCAGAAACAGCATTCGGTTGAGCAGGCGGTAGAACCCTTGTTCCCGCCAGCGTCGGTGAAGGTAGGCGCCCAACGCGGGCTTGAGTGACGCCGTATCATCCAGCGCTTGCGTCGCCAACCAGTCGGCTAGGCGCACAGCATCGGGCAGTGAATAGCCCGTGGTGCAGTGGAACAATCCGGCTCGTAGGCCAACGGCGAGCGGCCCTTGCTGCTCGTTCCACCAGGCAGGAAAGTCGTCGGCCAGGGTGATCGGCAATACACCCTGTTCTTCACGCAGGCACTCGGCGACGTGCCAGCCGCGCTGCTGCAGGTAGCGCTCGATGTGCTGGCGCAGCTGCTCTGCGGCGGGCGCCTGGCTGTCGACGTAGTGGGTGTCCTCCACCAGCAGGGTGTCGGCCGTGAAGGGCAGTACATAGACGAAGCGATAGCCTTCGCCCTGGGGTACCCGCGCATCCATCAGAATCGGTGCCTCCAAGCCATGGGGGGCCGTCAGGCGCACGATCTGCCCAAGGAATGCTTGCTGGCCGAGCACCCGGTGAGGGCTGTGCTGCATGCCCCGGCCATCGATCACTACCGCGGCGTGCAAGGTTTCGCCGCTGGCGAGTGTGACGTGGCTGGCACCCACTTCAGCGACAGCGCAGCCCGTGCGCAAGCTCGGGCCGAGGGCAGGGGTGATCACCTGGGCGAAACGCTCGCTGGTGATGCTCGCATAACCGCCTTGCATACGCCTGGAAAAAGCCGGGAAGTGCACGTGGTAGGCAGGCCAGCGCTGCTCGACCAGCGGGGCCAGCCAGCGTTGTTGCTCGGGAGTGAGGTCGGCGTCATGGAAGGACCAGGTGTGGTTCCCGCCCAGGGCCGGCCCTTGTTCCAGGCACAGCACGCGCAATTGCGGGCGCAACTGCTGGAGTCGCCAGGCGATCAGGCCGTTGGCCAACCCACCACCTACCAGGATCAGGTCATAGGGCACGGTGTGTTCTCCGAAATGCTGGGCTGGCCACTGTGCAGCGCGGCTTCGATGAGGCTGGCTGCGCGCTGTACGCCACCGCAGGCGGCAAGCTCGGCTTCCAGCGCGGCATCACGTGGTGCAGCTTCATCAAGCAGCTGACGCAACGTCTGGCCAATGGCAGCTACGCTGGCTCGTTTGGAGAGTACCCGCCCCAAGCGGTGATGGCGCACCCGCGCAGCCACGCCAGGCTGATCGAATGCAATCGGCATGACCAGCAACGGTGTGCCGGCGCACACGGTATCGAGCACCGTGTTCAAGCCGCCATGGCTGATCACCACATTGGCTCGCCGCACCGCCCAGTGCTGAGGGGCGAAGTCGGTCACGACGGTGGCGCCAATCTGGCGCAGCCTGCCCTCCTGATGGCCATCCAACCCACCGCAGTGCGCCACCAGCAACTGGGCATCCAGGCGGCGGCAAGCCTTGGCAATACGTGCGAACAGATCGAACCGGTGGCCCTGGAGCGTCCCCAGGCTTGCGAATACCAAGGGCTTGCCGGGTTCGAAAGACCAGTTGGGGCTCGCCTGAGAGGGCGTGCTGCGTAACGGGCCGACGGCGTGAAAGTGCTTGGGTAGACCCACTCTGGGGAAATCCAGGTGCAGGGGTGTCTGGCTCAACTGGGCCAGTGGCGAGAGAAATTCATGGGCGCCGCTGCGCGGTTGCAGCCCGTGGCGATGACAGGCCTGCAGCAAGGTGTCGTGCAACGGGCGCATGAGCCAGTCATGGACCTGAACACTGCCTTCGTAGAGGCGCGCATCCAAGCCCAGCCCGAACGGCATCACGGGCAATGGCAAGCCTGGCTCGCGATTGATTGGCAATGCACAGGCCACTGAAAAGAACGGCAGTTTGCAAGCCTCGGCCACCAAGCCGCCTGCGGGCTCCATCTGGTCGCAAATCATCGCATCGACCCGATGTTCCCTGAGCGCCTGCGGCAGGTTGCTGATCAGCATGGCCGTGGTGTGCGCCAGCTGTTTGATCAGGCGACGCAGGCGCAGCGGCCCGGCGGGGTCAGCCACGCGGCGCATGGCAAGGTCAAGGCTGCCCGGCGGGCACTCGGCATGGCCGATGGCGACGAAGCCCACTCGCCTGTCGCTCAGCCAGCGTTCGGCTTCAGGCTGGTGAAAGAAACTGACCTGATGGCCGCGTTCGACCAATTCGCCGCCCAAGGCTTGCATCGCTGCAAAATGGCTGGGGTAGGGCGGGGCAATCAGGGCGAAGTGGCTCATTTGATGTCTAACTGGGCGTTGACCAGTCGGGCCCGGCGCAACTGCGCCAGCGTGGCCGAGCCTGTGCAGAAGCAGGCGATACGCAGTTGCCGGATGATCACGTCGAAGTGCGAGACCACCGCTTCGGTGGATGCCATTGCAGAGGTCAGCACCCCGGCAGCCTGGCCCACCAGGTCCGCTCCCAGGCGGATGGCCTTGGCCGCGTCCACGCCATCGCGGACTCCACCCGAGGCGATCAGGCCAACCGTCGGCACGGCGCGGCGCACGGCAAGCAGGCTATGGGCGGTCGGGATGCCCCAGCCGCTGAAGGCCATTGCCACCGCACGCTCGGCAGGGTCATTGGCACGCTCGGCCTCCACCGCGGCCCAGCTTGTGCCGCCGGCACCGGCCACATCGATCATGGACACGCCAGCGTCGTACAATTGCCGCGCAACGCCCGGCGAAATACCGGCGCCTACCTCCTTGACGATGATGGGCGCCCGAAGCTGCCCGGCAACCTGCTCGATGCAGGCGAGCACCCCGTTCCAGTTGCGGTCGCCCTCGGGCTGAACGGCTTCCTGCAGGGGGTTGAGGTGAATGATCAGGGCGCTGGCATCGAGTGTATCGACCGCTCGGCGGGCAAGGTCCAGGCCATCGGCCTCGCGTAACTGGGCCGCGCCCAGGTTTGCCAAAAGCGGAACATCGGGTGCAAGCCTTCTCAGCTCTGTGGTCAGTCCCTGGTCCTGGCCGCTGCGCAAGCTCACTCGCTGCGAACCCACACCCATGGCCAGGCCCAAAGCCTGCGCAGCTTCGGCCAGGTGCTGGTTGATGAACCGTGCGCGATCAGCCCCGCCAGTCATCGAACTGATCAACAGCGGTGCGCGCAATGCCATGCCGAACAGCTCGGTACCCAGGTTGACATCTTCCAGGGCCATTTCAGGCAGTGCACAATGTTCGAAACGCAGCGCTGACCACCCAGCGTCGACCCCATGCGAGGTACTGCCGGCGGCCAGGACGATGTCCAGGTGATCATCCTTGCGTTGACTCAACGAGCTTTTGTTCATGCCGGCTCCACTGCCAGGGAATCATCCTGAGGTACGTGCGGTCTGTGTGCTTAGGACAGACAAGTTGTACAACACTACCCGTTTTGTATAGCTAAGCTCATAAAAAGCACAGCATCAGGCAACGGCGCCTATCAGTCGTTCCTTTTTCATCTACGGTCAATGGGCCGCCCACATCGAGAGGCAAGGATGACGACCATCGCCCCCCCGCACAGCGCTGGCGCTGATCACGATCAGCCACTGGCCGTCGCACATGCGGCCGTAGAAGCCCGGCTGGCAGCCTTGCTGCCATCGGCAGGTCACGAGCGCGACCTCGTGGTTGCGGCCATGCGCGACTGTACCCTGGCGCCGGGCAAGCGCTTGCGGCCCCTGTTGTTACTTTTTACGGCACAGGGCCTGGGCGCATGCCCACACGCAGCGCTCGACCTCGGCTGTGCCGTCGAGATGGTACATGCAGCCTCCCTTGTGCTGGACGATCTGCCGTGCATGGACAACGCTGCCTTGCGCCGCGGCCGCCCTACCTTGCACCTGGCTTTTGGCGAAGACGTGGCTGTGTTGACGGCCATTGCCTTGCTCTCCCGTGCGTTCGGGGTTGTGGCGGGGTTGCAGACGGTCGGGCCGGATGTGCGCAGCGACCTAGTGGTGACCCTCACCTCGGCCATCGGTGCCGATGGGCTGGTCAAGGGGCAGTTGCAGGATCTGCGTGACGGTGCACGGCCGCGGACGGCGGCTGAAATCGCCGAGACCAATCAACTCAAGACCGGGGCCTTGTTCTCGGCCCTGCTAGGCATGGCCGGCCGGCTGGCGGGGGCTGGCGCCAGCCAGCAGGGCACCCTGCTGCAATTGGCGGGGGAGTTGGGGCAGGCGTTTCAGTTGCACGACGACTTGCACGACCGTGACCCGGAAAGTGGCAAGAGCATGGGGTTGGACCAGGGTAAGTCGACCCTGCTGGCAATGTGCGGCGAGATGCAGGTGCGCCAGCGGTTGGAAGCCCATTTGCAGAGCGTGGAGCAGTGCCTGAACACCCTGGGCCTTGGGACCTCGCCGATTGGTGGGGTATTGCGCAAGGTGTTCGCTTCGAAGGGTCTGCAGGCTGCCGGTAGCACCGTATGGCGTCAAGGCTTGGGTGGGCTTGCCGTGGGTGGGGCGGTCGTGCATCACGTCTAAGGCGCAGGGCGTTGCGCCAAGGTCTACGCAGTCCCTGTAGGAGCGGCCCTTGTGCCGCGATGGGCCGCAGAGCGGCCCCGGCGAGATGAGCTGCGAAGCTTAAATCCTGGGGCCGCTGCGCGGCCCATCGCGGCACAAGGGCCGCTCCTACCGGGGACCGCGTAGCCTGCGAAGCTGAAGCCAGAGCGCCTTAGCTTTGCCGCCCTCACTGATCCAGTCGCCTCGCATGCCGGGCAAAAACCTTTTCCAGCAGTTCCCACATGACCGGGTCCAGGCTGAACGCCACGTTGAAACGCATCCAGCCCGTTGCCCTGGCATCGACCATGAACAGCTGCCCGGGGCCGAGCATGATGCCTTTTTCGAGCGCGTCATCGAGCAACAGCGCGCTGTCGGGGATCGAGGGATGCCGGGTCCAGATGTACATCCCCTCGTCCGATTCGGTGAACAGTTCGAAGCCTAGCCGGTGCAAATGCTCACCCACCCGTTGATGCGCCTCGGCCAGGCGTTGGCGCAGGCGCTTGAGGTGCTTGCGCCAGCGACCGTCGATGATGGCGGCATAGACGACCCGCTCGATGACCTGCGAGGTGGTCAGGCCCGAGCGCATTTTCAGGTGTACCAGCTGTTGCGCCAGTTCCGGATTGGCCAGCAGGTAGCCCACCCGCACATTGGGCGAGATGCTTTTCGAGTAACTGCCCACGTAGACTACCTGCTGCAGGTGGTCCAGGCTGGCGAGGCAGGGTTGCGGATCGGCGATCATGTCGGCGTACAGGTTGTTTTCGACCAGCCGGAAACCATGCTGGTTGGCCAGTTGCAGCAGGCGGTGCAGCTGGGGCAACGGCGTGCGCGAGCACGTCGGGCTGTGCAGGTGAGGCTGGGTAAAGAAGGCCGTGGGCCTATGTTGCGCCAGCAACCGCTCAAGCTGATTGAGGTCGTAGCCATTGGGCGTGCGCGCCACCCCTAGTAGCGTTGCGCCTTGGGTGCGCAGAATGCTCATCAGGTTGGGATAGCCAGGGTCGTCCACCAGTACCACGTCACCCGGCCGGACCAGCGTACGCACGGCCAGGTCCAGGGCCTGGCTGGCACCGTGGGTCAACATCAGCTGAGCGGGGTTGGCGACGATCGACAAATCCTGCTGCAGGTTCTGCGCCGTCAATGCGCGTAGTTCGGGCAACCCCATGGGGTCGCCGTAACCGGACAGTTCCAGTGGGCTGCCAGCCACCTGCCGCAGCCCTCGGCGCAGGCCATCTTCGTACATCCAGTCATTGGGCAGCCAGCCGCAGCCTGGCTTGAACGGCAACTGCCGGGTTTCGAAGATCTGCTGCAGGTACCACTCGGTGTTGAACGTTGGTCGGCTTGCATCAGGGTCAGCCGTGTGCGTGTCCAGCAGTTCAGCGGCGGCGCGATTGACGAAAAAGCCAGCGTTGCCACGGCTTACCAGCAGCCCTTGGGCGACCAGGCGATCGTAGGCTTCCACCACGGTGAAGGTGCTGACCGAGTAGGTGGCGGCGAAGGCGCGGATCGACGGCACCTTGGCGCCAGGCTTGAGCGTCTGTGTGTCGATCAGGGTGCGCAGACCGTCGATGATCTGGTTGACCAACGGTGTGGAAGCGTCTGGGTTCAATTGCAGCATGGGGGACCTTCAGGTGTGTAACGCCAGGTGCTGGCCCGGTGTATAGGGTTGGCGACCTGTACAGTGCAGTGCGAGTTTCATGCCACTGTGCATGGCTCTCTGCGATGGACATTTTTACATTAGGTGTCGGATATCGCCACACAAAGCATGTTCAGTTCGCTCCAGGCCTCAGCCCTGGGGCGCGTCAGCAGGCCGCCATGGATGGCCTGCGTGTGCTCGTTCACACCTCCTGCGCGCATTAGCACTGATGTACAGGTGAAACCGCCAGCCATCGGGGTTTCACGGTTTTCCTTGGATAAAAAGAAGCACGGGGTACACAACTGATGGACGCAACATCCACAACCACCACCGCGAACGGCGGGCATGAGAGCAAGCTCAGTGCCTCGCTGAAGTCGCGCCACCTGACGATGATGTCCATCGCCGGGGTCATCGGCGGCGCCTTGTTCGTAGGATCCGGCAGCGTGATCCACAGCGCCGGGCCGGCCGCGGTGCTGGCCTACCTGGCAGGCGGCATCCTCGTGGTGCTGATCATGCGCATGCTTGGCGAAATGGCAACGTCTTCACCCGACACGGGCTCGTTTTCCACCTACGCCGACCGCGCTATCGGGCGCTGGGCCGGCTTCACCATCGGCTGGCTGTACTGGTGGTACTGGGTCATTCTCATGGCCTGGGAAGCCTACGTAGCCGGCAAGATCCTGCACGGGTTCTTCCCAGATGTGAGTGTCAACGTGTTCGTGCTGGCCACGACGTTGCTGCTGATCACGGTCAACTTCTTCAACGTCAAGCACTACGGTGAGTTCGAGTTCTGGTTCGCCCTGATCAAGGTCATCGCGATCGTCTGCTTCCTGATCGTCTGTACCGCAGCGGTGCTCAACATCTGGCAATTCGGCGAGGTGCGGGGCATTACCCACCTGACCGCCGAAGGCTTCATGCCCAATGGCATCACCACAGTCATCGGGGCGTTGCTGGGGGTGATGTTTGCATTCCTGGGCGCCGAGATCGTGACCATCGCAGCCTCCGAGGCCAAGGACCCGGCAGCGCAGATCGTCAAGGCCACCAACTCGGTGGTATGGCGCGTGTGCCTGTTCTACGTAGGCTCGATCTTCCTGATCGTTTGCCTGGTACCGTGGAACGACCCGCACCTGGGCGTCTCCGGATACGGCGCCTATCGCCGTACCCTTGAGCTGCTGGGCGTGCCTTACGCCGAGTTGCTGATGAACTTCGTGGTGCTGACCTCGGTGAGCAGCTGCCTGATCTCTGGCCACTACACCGCCTCGCGCATGCTGTTCTCCCTGGCCCAGCGTGGTGACGCACCGTCGTTCTTCAAGATCACCCGTGCCGGCACTGGCGTGCCGGTGTACGCGATCATGGGCTCGTGCGCGGTGGCAGTGGTGTGTGCGCTGATCAACTTCAGCGAGACCCTGCGCCCCAAGGACGTACTCGATACCCTGATGAACACCACGGGCATGATTGCCCTGCTGGTGTACCTGGTGATCGCGTTCTCCCAGCTGCGCATGCGCCGCAAGCTGATTGCCGAAGGCAAGGAAGTGCGCCTGAAGATGTGGCTGTTCCCGTGGCTCACCTATCTGGTGATCGCCTTCATCGTGGCGGCCCTGGTGACCATGGCGTTCATGCCTGACTACCAGATCCTGGTGATCTCCACCGGCATCGCGGCGGCGCTGGTGGTGGCGATGGGGGTTGTGCACCAGATGCGCAGCGCGCCTCGACACTAAGCCTCATCGGCTCTGCGAAGCGGCCGGTTCCCTCCAAGGGGCCGGCCGCTTCGCGTTTTGGGCGACAGATGGCATATGCTGGAGGGCATCGCTCATCGGAGAACGTCGCCATGTCCTGGTCTGCCACCCAGTATTCCTTGTTCGAAGACGAACGCACCCGGGCGGTGCGCGACCTGCTGGGGGCGGTGCCGCCGCGCCCGGTGCGGCATGCCACCGACCTGGGCTGCGGGCCAGGCAATTCCACCGAAGTGCTGCTGCAACGCTGCCCCGATGCGCAGGTGACCGCGCTGGACAGCGACCCGGACATGATCGAGAAGGCCCGAGCGCGCAAGCGGCTGTGCATCCCCCGTGTGCACATGGTCACGGCGGACATCGCAGGCTGGTCCGCTCCTGAGCCCCAGGACCTGATCCTGGCCAACGCCTCGCTGCAATGGGTGCCCGACCACGGGCGGCTGTACCCGCACTTGGTGCGTCAGCTCAGCGAAGGGGCAAGCCTTGCGGTGCAGACGCCCGACAACCTGGAGGAGCCCGCGCACACCGCACTGCGCGAGATCGCCTGCCGTGGCCCGTGGGCGGCCAAGTTCGAGGACTTCCAGTTGCCGCCGCGCCATGGCGCGGCGTTCTATTACGACCTGCTGAGCCCGCTGTGTGCCCGGGTGGAAGTGTGGCGCACCACCTACCACCACCCCTTGGCCGACGGCGCTGAGGGCGTGGTGCAGTGGTTCAAGGGTTCGGCCTTGCGGCCTTACCTGTCGCGGCTGCAACCGCATGAGCAGGATGATTTCCTGCAGATGTACCTGCAGGCGATGCAAGGCGCCTACCCGCCAGCTTCCGATGGCAAGGTGCTGCTGCCGTTTCCGCGCTTGTTCGTGGTCGCTACCCGCTGAGTCGTCTGGTGGGGTGTCGGTGCAGCGCAGACGGTTGTCGATCCTTGCCCATAGGCGTATAAACTGCTCCCACTTTTTGTGCCGGTCGTTTCCTGAACCGGCCGCTGAAACAAGAGAGTCGACATGGGCGCACAGTGGAAAGCCAAACATAAAGAAGCCGCGGCCAATGCCAAGGGCAAGGTCATGGGCAAGCTGTCCAAGGAAATCCAGATCGCCGCCAAATCCGGCGCCGACCCGGACATGAACCCGCGTTTGCGCCTGGCCATCGAACAGGCCAAGAAGGCTTCGATGACCCGCGAAACCCTGGAGCGGGCCATTCGCAAGGGTGCTGGCCTGGATGGCGATGCCGTGCAGTATGCGGCTGTCAGCTACGAAGGCTTCGCCCCACACCAGGTCCCGCTGATCGTCGAGTGCCTGACTGACAACGTCAACCGCACGGTCGCGCAAATTCGCGTGCTGTTCCGCAAGGGCCAGCTCGGTGCCAGCGGCTCGGTCTCCTGGGACTTCAACCATGTCGGGCTGATCGAAGCCACCCCCAACGGTGACGCTGATCCTGAGATGGCTGCCATCGAAGCCGGGGCCCAGGACTTCGAAGAAGGCGAAGAGGAGGGGTCTACCCTGTTCATCACCGATACCACCGACCTGGACGCTGTGCAGAAGGCCCTGCCGGTGCACGGTTTCACCGTCACGTCGGCCAAGATCGGCTACACCCCGAAAAACCCGGTGAGTGCCTCGAGCCTGAGTGCCGAAGCCCTGGCCGAAGTCGAGGCGTTTCTCGAAGCCATCGACGAGAACGACGACGTCCAGAACGTCTACGTTGGCTTGACGCAGTAAGCGCGAGCCCCATCTGTCGATGCTGCCCATTGCCAGGCGTCTCGCACAGGCGATGGCTGGGCAGCGCTGCACCGGGGCGTGCCCCGAGCGGGAGCTGCCGTGAATCCTGCCTTTGCCACGCTCAGCCTTGGGCACCTGCGGGTGCTCGATCACCTGCTGCAGGTGCAGAACCTCAGCCGGGCGGCTGAGCGGCTGGGCGTGAGCCAGTCGGCCTTGAGCCGCCAGTTGGCTCAACTTCGCGAGGCCTTCGACGACCCGCTGCTGGTGCGTCAAGGCCGAGGCTACGTGCTGAGCGAGCATGCCCAGACGCTACGCGAGCCCTTGCGCCAGGTGCTGGGCGAGCTGCAGGCGCTTCGTCAGCCTGCGGTATTCGAGCCTGGCCGCTGCCAACGCCGCTTTTGCCTTGCTGCCTCCGATTATGTCGCCGAGCATATGCTCCCTTTGCTGGTGACGGCACTGGAGCAGGAAGCGCCAGGCATCAGCCTGGAGTACCGCACCTGGCAAGCCGGGCAATATGACCTGCTCGCCAGTGGCGAGATCGACCTTGCCACCACCTTGTTCGACGAGTCGCCGCCCAATGTGCACGGGCGTCTGCTTGGCGAGGATCGGGCGGTGTGCCTGATGGCACCGGATCATCCCTTGACCGCCCATGGGCGGGTTTCGCAAAGCGACTACCTGGCGTGCAGGCATGTACGAATCTCCGGTGGCGGGGACAAGGACAGCTTCATTGACCAGCATCTGCGTGCGCAGGGCCTGCAACGGCACATCAGCCTGCAAGTGCCGTTTTTTTGCGCAACGGTACAGGTGGTCGCCAGCAGCCAGGCAGTGGCTACCGTGCCCGAACACATCGCCCGCCAATTGTGCCGCCTGCATCCGCTGGCATGGCGCCCGTTGGGGTTCGTCGAGCACAGTCAGCGGTATTGGGTGGTGTGGCACGAACGTTTGCATGGGTCGGCCGAGCATCGCTGGTTTCGAAACCGGGTGTTCGACCTGTGGCGCCAATCTCAATTCGGTGTCCAGGGCGGCGTTGCGTATTTGCCATAGCAGCTATGCGCAGAGCGCGGTTCTTCGCGCAGGCGGCGCACTCTACACTGCTCCCAGCCAGCCGCCGACCCGCACTGACCGCCATCAGCGCGTGAGGCGCCCACCACAGGAGCACGTGCATGACCCCCGAAGCGTTTCGCCAGTATGGCCATCAACTGATCGACCTGATCGCCGATTACCGCCAGACCGTACAGCAGCGCCCGGTCATGGCCCAGGTCGAGCCCGGTTACCTGAAGGCGGCGCTGCCGCCGGCCGCGCCGCAACAGGGCGAGCCGTTCGACGCGATTCTCAAGGACGTGGACAGGTTGATCATGCCGGGCCTGTCCCATTGGCAGCACCCGGATTTCTACGGTTATTTTCCCTCCAACGGGACGCTGTCCTCCGTGCTGGGGGACTTCCTGAGTACCGGGCTTGGCGTACTGGGCTTGTCGTGGCAATCGAGCCCAGCGTTGAGCGAACTGGAAGAAACGACCTTGGACTGGTTGCGCCAGATGCTGGGTTTGTCGCAGCAGTGGAGCGGGGTGATTCAGGACACCGCCTCGACCAGCACCCTGGTCGCGCTCATCTGCGCCCGTGAGCGCTCAAGTGATTACGCCCTGGTCCGTCACGGGCTTCAAGGCCAGGACCAGCCCCTGATCGTGTATGTCAGCGCCCATGCCCACAGTTCGGTGGACAAGGCGGCGTTGCTGGCAGGCTTTGGCCGCGACAATATCCGCCTGATCGCGACCGATGAAGCCTATGCGCTGTGCCCGACTGCGCTCGAGCAGGCCATCGAACAGGACCTGGCGGCTGGCAATCGGCCGTGTGCGATCGTTGCCACCTGCGGCACTACCGCCACTACGGCCCTCGATCCGCTGCGCGCCATCGGCGCGCTGGCCCAGCAACATGGCCTGTGGCTGCATGTGGACTCAGCCATGGCCGGCTCGGCGATGATACTGCCCGAGTGCCGCTGGATGTGGGATGGGATAGAGCTTGCCGATTCGGTGGTGGTCAATGCGCACAAATGGCTGGGGGTTGCGTTCGACTGCTCGGTCTATTATGTGCGCGACCCCCAGCACCTTGTGCGCGTGATGAGCACCAACCCCAGCTACTTGCGGTCCTCGGTCGATGGGCAGGTCAAGAATCTGCGCGACTGGGGCATTCCCTTGGGGCGCAGGTTCCGCGCCTTGAAACTGTGGTTCATGTTGCGCGCAGAAGGTGTCGAGGCCTTGCAAGCACGGCTGCGCAGGGACCTGGACAATGCCAGGTGGCTGGCCGAACAAGTGCGCGCGGCAAGCGACTGGCAGTTGCTCGCCCCTGTGCCGTTGCAGACGCTGTGCCTTCGGCATTGCCCTGAAGGGGTGGCCGGCCAGGCGCTGGACGCCCATACCCGAGCCTGGGCCGAGCGCCTGAATGCATCGGGCGACGCCTATGTGACGCCCGCGGTGCTCGATGGACGCTGGATGGTGCGTGTGTCGATTGGCGCCCTGGGCACTGAGAGGGAGGAGGTGCAACGTCTCTGGGCCAGGCTGCAGCATGTGGTGCAGGGCTGACAACCGTGGCGCCCGTACCCGTTGCCCCAAGGAAAAACACGCTGTGGTGATGATTGAACTTCCGCGTTCCCGGTATCTCTTCTAGAATCCTGCTGCCACGCCTAATCGGGGCGTGCGCGCGGCTTCATAATGGCGCAGCGCGGTTTTGCGTCCACTTCGAGAGAGCCATGAGTTCCAGTACCCCGCTGTCCGGCGTCAACCAACCGCTTCGCGGCATCGTGTTGGTGGTGTGCGCCACGTTCATGTTCGCCAGCCACGACGCCTTGTCCAAGTTCCTGGGAGGGCTGTACCCGATCGTGATGGTGGTGTGGGCACGGTACGTGGTGCACACACTGTTGATGGCTGGCATTTTCCTGCCGCGCTCGGGCATCAACGTGTTGCGCACCCGACGCCCGCTGCTGCAAACCTTGCGCGCCTTGAGCCTGCTCAGCACCAGCCTGCTGTTCACCTCTGGGTTGCAGTACCTGCCATTGGCCGAAGCGACTGCGGTCAACTTCCTTGCACCGGTACTGGTCACTGCCCTGTCTGTACCACTGCTCAAGGAACGGGTCACGGTAGCGCAATGGGTGGCAGTGGTATTGGGCTTTCTGGGGGTTCTGATTGTCGTGCATCCAGGCGGGGCGCTGTTCACGCCCGCCATCCTGTACCCGTTCGGCTCGGCGCTGGGCTTCTCTTTCTACCAACTGTTGACCCGCATCCTGGCGGCGCACGACAGCCCGACCACCAGCAACTTCTATGCAGGGTTGTGCAACACCCTGGCCATGAGTGCGCTGGTGCCGTTTTTCTGGGAAACGCCGCGCTGGGACCATGCCTTGCTGATGCTGGCGCTGGGTGGTTTCGGTATGACCGCTCACCTGCTGCTGACCCAGGCCTTCCGTTTCGCAGCGCCTGCGCTGTTGGCGCCGTTCAGCTACTGCCAGATCGTCTTCGCTGGCCTGCTGGGCCTGGTGTTCTATGGCCAGGTCCCCGATACGCTCAGCCTGGTCGGGATTTGCGTGATCTGCCTCAGTGGGCTGGGGGCAGCCTGGATGCAACGGCGGCGTTAGCGCACTGGCCAGTGCCACTGCAGAATCTACCGCCAGCACGACCTGCTGCAATACCGTACCTTCGGCTACGGCCATTCCTTCGGCGTGTTGTGCCACTACTACGGGCGCGAGGCCGGCCTGGAGTTGCGCGAGGACATCGACACCGTACTGGAGCCGGGCATGGTGGTGTCGATCGAGCCCATGATCATGCTGCCACAGGGCCTGCCAGGGGCAGGCGGCTATCGCGAGCATGACATTCTGGTCGTGACCGAGCAGGGGGCCGATAACATTACCCAGTTCCCCTATGGGCCGCAGCACAACGTCATCTGCAACTGAGCAGCGAGCGCTCTGTCAGCGCAAGGCTGCCAGGCGGCGCTGCGCGGAAGGCGAAACACCGAACAGTCGGCTGTACGCCTTGGAAAAGTGCGCCGCCGAGCCGAAGCCGCAGGCCAGTGCGACGTCGCCAACCGGCGCGTCGCCTTGCAGCAGCAACTGCCTGGCATGGGTTAGCCGGAGTTCCTGGTAATAGCGCGTGGGGGTACGTTGCAACTGATGCTTGAACAGGCGCTCGAGCTGACGCACGGTGATGCCGGTCAGGTTGGCCAGCTCGCTGGGTGCCAACGGCTCCTCGAGGTGGCTTCCATGATCGCAACGACCTGGCTGAGCCGCGGTTGCGCAGTACCCAGCAAGGTCCTCAGCGAAACGCGCTGGCGTTCGCGCTCGCTACGCACGCGGTCGCACAGCAGCAGTTCGGCGGCCTTGGCGGCAATGGCCTGGCCGCCCGGCTCGCGAGCCACCAGTTGCAGCATCATGTCGATGGCCGCCACACCGCCTGAGCAGGTGTAACGGTCGCGGTCCAGCTCGAACAACTGCTGCGAGCAAATGATGTTAGGAAAGCGGGCACGCAGCGTTGGCAGGTCCTCCCAATGAATGGTACAGCGGTAGCCGTCGAGCAACCCTGCCTTGGCGAGCAGGTAACTGCCGGTGCAGATGCCGCCGATCGGCAGGCGTTGCCTGGCCCGTTCGCGCAGCCAGCGGATGTGCGCCCCGGTGGCAGGGCCGCGCTCGATGGGGTTGGGGCCCACTACCAACAGTACGTCCAGCGCTGGCGCGTCACCGAGCGTGCAATCGGGCAGCACGCGCATGCTGTTGCTGGCGGTGACCGGCCCCTCCTGCGCCGCGATCAGTACACTGCGAAACACGGGCCTACATGCGGCCAGGTTGGCCATGCGCAGCGTTTCCACCGCCGATGCCAGGCCGATGGTGGTGAAATTGGGCATGATCAGAAAACCGAATGTCTTGGCCGTGCCGGAGTGTGGATTTACCGAAGCGGGGTGGACCATTGGGCGATTCCTGTGCAAGCTGGGGCATAGTTTGCCCAGAAGGTGGCTGCAAGTGAACCCAGAAAACCTGTTGGCCCAGTTGCCAGGCTACCCGTTGGCCGCCGATGCGATCGAAGTGCTCCCCGATGCCCACGCCTACCGGGCCTGCCTGCTCGAGCGTATCGGCGCAGCGACCCGGCGGATCGTCATCGTGGCGCTCTACTTGCAACATGACGAGGCGGGCCAGGAGGTGCTAGACGCACTCTATCAAGCCAAGGCGGCTCGTCCAGGGCTTGAAATAACCGTCGTGGTGGACTGGTTCCGGGCCCGGCGTGGCCTGCTGGGGGCGGGCAGGCAGCCTGGCAACGCAGCCTGGTACCAGGCCGAACGCCAGAGCCGCCAGTTGGACATCGCGATCCATGGCGTGCCTGTGCAGACCCGCGAACTCTTCGGGGTGCTGCACCTCAAGGGCAGCATCATTGATGACTGCGTCATCTACACCGGTGCCAGCCTCAACAACGTCTACCTGCATCGGTTCGACCGTTACCGGCTCGATCGCTACCACCTGTTCCACAGCAGGGCCCTGGCCGACTGCATGGCCGACCTGGTGCATCGGCTGCTTAACCCGCAGGCCACGCCGCGCCTGGACCTTCCTGCGCCGCCTTCGACCGCCGATTTGCGCAGTGACATTCGCCGTCTGCGGGCACGGATGCGCCGGCTGACATACGCACCAGGCCCTGCAACCGAGCCGGGGCACCTGCGAGTGATTCCGCTGATCGGCGTCGGCAGGCGCAATGCATTGAACAAGACGGTGTACGCGTTGTTGGCCGTGGCCCGCGAACGTATCATCATCAGCACCCCGTACTTCAATCCGCCGCGGGTCGTGATGCGCGAAATTGACGACGCCTTGGCACGCGGCGTGCGGGTAGAGTTCATCGTCGGCCATCGTACTGCCAACGACTTCTACGTCCCCCCGGGAGAACCGTTCCATGCCAGCGGGGCATTGCCTTATCTGTATGAGGACAACCTCAGGGCCTTTGCGCGCCGTCGCGAGCACCTGCTGGCCAGTGGTCAGCTGCAGGTCCGATTGTGGAACGATCCCGGGCACACCTTTCATGCCAAGGGCGTGTGGGTCGATGAACGTTACAGCTTGCTGACCGGCAACAACCTGAACCCGCGCGGCTTCAACCTGGACCTGGAGAACGGCCTGCTTATCGATGACCCCCTTGGGCAATGGCGGGGGCCGTGCGAGCAGGAGCTGAGCGCATTGCGTGAACATGCCCCGGCTATCGGTTCGGCGCACGCTTTAGGCGTCAAGGCCGAACACCCCAAACCCGTGCGCAAGCTGCTGCGCAGGCTACGCTATAGTCGGTTGGAACCGTTGATCAAGCGGGTGCTGTAGGGCAGGGGTTGTAGTGCGGCCTGCCCGATGGTCGATAGCGTTGATCGATCGGGCACGCTGTAGGTCCACCCTGTGCATCCCCGACAATAGGCGCTCAAGGAATGGAAGCAGCTTTTGGCAATGATTCGCCGCGCAGCCGCATGGTTCGCCGCCTTGTACTGGCTTTTTCGGGCCTGCTTTTGTTGGCGATGATCCTGGGGCTGGTGTCGCTTTATCGCATCGCCGTTTCGCTCGATGAGCGGGAGCTGGAACAAAGTCGATTCCATGCGAATGCGGCTTTGGCACAGTTGCACAAGGCCGAGCGCACCTATCTGTGGACCCATGCTTCCTGGCAGGCAGCTTACGACCATCTGGCGCGTCCAGCGGACCGGCAATGGGCGTTCGATGAGGGCAACGTTGGCGCCACGCTCTATAGCGACGACGGCTATGCGGGCGTGTTCGTCCTGGATGATCAGGGCACGCTCTATGCAGTGGTGCAGGGGCGTCTGACCGACTTGGGTTTCGATCACTTCAGCTCCGAAGGCCATCGTGTCCTGCAACAGGCTCGCCAGGCCATGGCGCAGCAACAACCGGCGTCGGGCTATGTCATCTTTGATGGCCAGCCTGCGGTCTTCACCTCTGCCGTGATACGTCCACCTGCGCTTGCCGACAGCCTGGCTAAACATCACTCGGTGATGGTCTTCATCCGGTTGATCGAAGCCGACATGCTCAGCCAGATGGGTAAGACGGCCGGCCTCACGGACCTGGCTGTCACTGCAAGCGACAATACTGCGAACGATTTGGGGCATTTGCGCCTTCAGGGGGTTCCCTATCGTTTGACCTGGCGTATGGACCAGCCCGGTAGCGATCTGCTGCAAGCGGTGTTCACACCGCTGGCTGTGGCACTGCTGATCATCCTGGCACTGATGGTATTGCTTGCACGCTATGCCATGCGCACCAGCGCCGACATTGACCGCAGCTACCATCAGCTGGCTATTTCCAAGCGGGCGCTGGAGGCCAGCGAAGCGCGCTTCAAGGCCGTGGCCGAGGCGGCTTCCGACTGGATCTGGGAGACCGATGCGCAGCAGCACCTAATCTATCTTTCACCACGCTTTGCCGAACTGACCGGGCACGACGCCGAGCTCTGGCTCAATCAGCCGATCTGCACGTTGTTCGATTGTGAAACCGGTCATGTCGAAACCTGGCTGCACAGCCTGGGCGCCAGCGAGTCTACCGGCACACTGCGCTGCCATTACCTGGACAAGGCCGGGCAGCGACGCGAGTGCCGAATCGCGGCCAGGGCCATCATCGAGCACAAAATCTGCAAGGGATTTCGCGGCACCTGTACCGACATCACCGATGAGGTGGCAGCCCATGCCCGAATTCAGCACCTGTCACAACATGACGCCCTGACCGGGCTGCCCAACCGTAACAAGCTGTTCCGCTTCCTCGAGGACAGCGCCAAGGTGTCGCGGGCCGTGCTGATGCTCGACCTGGACAACTTCAAGCCGATCAATGACAGCCTCGGCCACCCGGCCGGTGATGCAGTGTTGATGGAGGTAGCGACGCGGCTTGGTCAAATGACCCGTTCCAGCGACCTGGTAGCGCGTCTGGGGGGCGACGAGTTCGTCATCGTCCTGATCGCACCGGGCACGCGTGATGAACTCGACCGGTTCTGCGCCCGGCTCATCGACACCCTCAAGCAGCCGATGGCGGTGGAGCACCACAAGGTACAGATAGGCGCCAGCCTGGGTGTGGTCATCTCCGACGATTACCCAGGTGGCCCTAGCGACCTGATCCGTTATGCCGACGTAGCGCTGTACGGGGCCAAGCAATCGGGCAAGAACACATGGCGGTATTTCTCCACGCAGATGAGCGCTGCACTGCTTGAAAAGCGCGTACTCGAACAGGAGCTGCGCGAAGGCATCCCCCGTGGCGAACTGCGTTTGCATTTCCAGCCACGGTTCAAGGTGGACGGGGTAACGATCGCCTCCGCCGAAGCGCTGGTGCGCTGGCAGCACCCCCGCCTTGGATTGCTGATGCCGGACGAATTTGTCGGCTTGGCCGAGGAAAGCGATGTGATCGTGTTGCTAGGCAACTGGGTGCTGCAGGAGGCTTGCAAGGAGGCAGGAGCCTGGCCGCTCGATGTGCTGGTGTCCGTGAACATGTCGCCTGCCCAGTTCAGCCGCAGCGACGTGGTACGCGATGTGGCCGAGGCCTTGCGCACCACCGGGCTGCCTGCGCACCGGCTGGAGTTGGAAATCACCGAGAACGTGATGCTCAACGACGTTGAAGGCGCGTTGCAGACGATGAACGCATTGAAGGAACTTGGTGTGCGCTTGAACATGGACGACTTCGGCACAGGCTATTCGTCACTGGGCTACCTGCGTACTTACCCGTTCGACAGCATCAAGATCGATCGTCGGTTCGTCCAGTCGCTGGGCAAGAGCAGCAGTGACCGCAGTGTGGTGCAGGCGATCATCAGCCTGGGGAACGCCATGGGCATGACGGTCACGGCCGAGGGGGTGGAAACTGCGGAGCAGCTCGCTTTGCTCAGTGATGACCAGTGCCATGAGGTGCAGGGTTACTGGTTGAGTCGTCCGGTGGACAACCAGGCGTTGATCTCATTGATGACGTCGGCCGCCACACATACCCCTGAGTAACGTAGCACTTGTAGGGGCGGCCCTTGTGCCGCGATGGGCCGCGCAGCGGCCCTGGGATTTGAACGCTGTACCAAGGATCGCCGGGGCCGCTGCGCGGCCCATCGCGGCACAAGGGCCGCTCCAACCAGAGGGCTGCAATGAAGCTGCAAGTCACGGCAGCAGAAAAGTCTGGCGCACGCGGTCGTCTGCTGCTCTAAAATCCTGCGTGAGCGCATACAATCGCCGCCTTTACGAACCACTTCGATAGGCTACATCCGCCATGGCGCTAGACCCACCTACCATGCTCACCATTTCCATCGCCTTGGCGGCAGCGGCGGCGTTGTACCTGGCAATAGAGTGGCGCAGTGTCCGCGAGTCATCGTTGCTGTACTGGAGCGCCGGGTTCGCGACCATTACCGTCGGTTGCACCTTGGCGCTGCTGCGAGGCGTTGGCCTTTTGTTCATCGGCATCTGGTTCGCGAACGGCCTGCTGGTCGTGGCCCATGGCTTGTTCCTGCTAGGCGTGCTGCGCTTCACCCAGGACCGGATTTCGCGGGCCTGGCTGGTGATCGTGCTGATCTGGTTTGCCCTGTTACTGCTGCCTGCAGGCCCGGAGTGGTCGAAAGTCATGCTGATGGCCAACTCGCTGCTGGTTGCCGCCCTGACCTTGAAGGCCAGTAGCCTGCTGCAGCCGCATGGGCAGTCGCTGAGCGTAGGTGCAGTCCAGTTGCGGTACGTGCTTCTGGTACATGGGTTGTTCTACGTGATCAAGGCAATCATTGCGATTGCGCCGGGCACGTTGATTGACCTGGCCAGTTTCGGTGGGTTGATCATCCAGGTCTCCCTGGTGGAGGGTGCCATGGCGATCATGCTGATCGCGTTGTCGATGACAGGCACGGTTCGCTACCGCCGCGAAGAACGCATCGCTCGGCTGGCCGCACGGGATCCGCTGACTGCGCTGTACAACCGGCGTGCCCTGGAAATGCGTGCGGGGCCTTTTTTCAAGGAGGTCAGCAATGCCCGGCCTGCAGCGTTGTTGTTGATCGATATCGACAATTTCAAGCTGGTGAACGACCTGCATGGGCACGCAGCGGGGGACCGGTTGCTGGTGGCCTTGAGTGAAATGATCCGTGCGGTGTTGCCCGAGCGCTCCCTGGCGGCGCGTTTAGGCGGGGATGAGTTCGTGATTTTGCTCAGTGGGGCAAGCCGTGAAGGGGTCCTGGGGTTGGCCAAGGGACTACGGGAGCAATTTCAGGCCTATGCCGGCGGGGCAGTCCCGACACCTGCAGCGGTGACGTTGAGCATTGGGGTGAATGTGTTTGACCAGGCGCCAGCGAGTCTGGCGGCGCTGATCGAGCAGGGGGATGTGGCGTTGTACGAGTCCAAGCGCGCAGGGCGCAACAGCATTCGATTTGTGGAGCGACAGGTGACAGGTGGCGAGTTTTCTTGAGCGAGGTAGGGGTGCGGTTGTTCGGCTAATCCTGACTCGTCATTGATCTACGTGTGCAGCCCTGTAGGCCTCACCGGCCGGAGTGGGCCGCAGAGTGTCCGGGCAAAAGGGGCTGGGAAGTGTGTAGGCTGGGGCCGCTGCACCATCCAACGCGAC